>JAHFQD010000216.1 GCA_023266455.1 Candidatus Muproteobacteria bacterium | reverse complement strand
CCGACGTTGGTGCTGGCGCCAAATAAAACCTTAGCGGCGCAGCTGTATTCCGAGTTTCGCGATTTTTTCCCGAAGAACGCGGTCGAGTACTTCGTCTCGTATTACGACTACTACCAGCCCGAAGCGTATGTGCCGTCCTCGGATACTTTTATAGAGAAGGACGCCGCGATCAACGAGCAGATCGAGCAGATGCGGTTGTCCGCGACCAAGGCGTTGCTGGAGCGGCCGGACGCGATCGTCGTCGCCACCGTTTCCGCGATTTACGGATTGGGCGACATCGACGCTTACCACAGCATGATTCTGCATCTGCGTACGGGTACGCAGATGGATCAACGCGCCATCCTGCGGCGGCTGGCGGAAATGCAATACACCCGCAACGATTTCGAACTGCGCCGCGGCACGTTTCGCGTGCACGGCGACGTCATCGACATATTCCCCGCTGAATCGGAACGGCTGGCGACGCGCATCGAATTGTTCGGCGATGAGATCGAAAATCTTGCCGAGTTCGATCCGCTAACCGGCGAAGTCATCAACAAGATCGCGCGCACCACGATTTATCCCAAGAGTCACTACGTCACGCCGCGCGAAACGATCTACGGCGTGCTCGAGGTTATTAAAGAAGAACTGCGTGAACGCGTCGCGCAATTACGCGACGTGGAGAAACTAGTCGAAGCCCAGCGCTTAGAACAGCGCACGATGTACGATCTCGAAATGATGCGCGAGCTTGGTTATTGCAGTGGCATCGAAAACTATTCGCGCTATCTCTCTGGGCGCAAAGCCGGCGAACCGCCGCCGACCTTGATCGAATACTTACCGGATAACGCTTTACTGGTGATCGACGAGAGCCACGTGACGGTGCCGCAACTCGGCGGCATGTACCGTGGGGATCGCGCGCGCAAAGAGACCTTGGTCGAATACGGTTTTCGGTTGCCGTCGGCGCTGGACAATCGCCCGCTGCGTTTCGAAGAATTCGAAAGCATGATGCCGCAGGCGATCTTCGTGTCCGCCACACCGGGGCCGTACGAACTCGAACGTAGCGGCGGGGTGGTGGATCAAGTCGTGCGCCCCACCGGATTGATGGATCCGCAAATCGAAATTCGCCCGGCGACGTCGCAAGTCGACGACGTATTGTCGGAGATTCGTTTGCGTGTCGCCGCCAAGGAGCGCGTATTGGTCACGACGCTGACCAAGCGTATGTCCGAAGATCTGACGGAATATTTAGACGAGCACGGCGTTAAAGTTCGTTATCTGCATTCCGACATCGAGACCGTCGAACGTGTCGAGATCCTGCGTGATTTGCGCGCTGGCGTTTTCGATGTGCTTGTGGGCATCAATCTCTTGCGCGAAGGTCTCGATATTCCCGAGGTATCGCTGGTGGCGATCCTCGATGCCGACAAAGAAGGTTTTCTGCGCTCGACGCGTTCGCTGATTCAAACCATCGGCCGCGCGGCGCGCAACCTTAATGGCAAGGCGATTCTCTACGCCGAAAAGATTACGCAAAGTATGCGCTCGGCGATCGACGAAACCGACCGTCGCCGTCAAAAGCAGCACGCGTACAACCAAGAGCACGGCATTACGCCCCGCAGCATCGTGAAAGCGGTAAAAGACATTATCGATGGCGTTCGTCCCGAACCGAGTCCGTTGCGCCGGGCGTCCGGCCAAGAGCGGGTTTTTCTGCAGGCCGCCGAAGACGCGGCGGAATACGAAGCGTTGGCGCCGGACGCGTTGGCGAAGTTGCTCAATCGGCTCGAAAAAGAAATGTATCAACACGCGCGTAACCTCGAGTTCGAACAGGCGGCGGCCTTGCGCAATAAAATCCAAACGATCCGGCAGCGCAATTTCGGTTTGATACAGGGTGGAACCCAAACGCGTTCCGCTACCAAAAATTCTTCTCCTAAACGCCGATAACACGGCGAGCCGTTGGAGTTAGCAGCGGATTCACGGTTGTCCAACGCGGTATCGATAACCTGGCGAAACTACTAAATAAAAAATTTTAATAACGCAGCGACGTGCACTTTTCGATTTCGGTATTACGCTTAACGATGTTGTAGGGTGTTTCTTTATTAAGGGCAAACCACTTGAAAGAGTGGGACGCAAAGCTACCTGCCTGGGGTCGAAAGACGACGGTAGAGGGGCCGCAGAGAAAACCCGGAGTAATGGCAGGTTGATAGATGGAAGTCGGCATGTTCGATGCCGCATTTTTTTTCTCGCGCTTTTCTTTTTCCCCGCTGCACTACCCCTGGCTGTTGAGCCTCTCGTCGCCATGCTGTGAACGACTCATGGGGGTACGTATGAAATCCAGCGCTGTCATTCAACCGGGTGGTGTCGTGACCAAGGAGGAGTTGGTCGAGCTACGATTAATGGCCGGCGCCAATGTTTCCTCTGTCGCCAAGTTGCTCGAAGATTGTCCGGTGCTACTGCTGTCCCAGGACGAAGTGTTGTTGAAACCGGGTGCATCCAATCAAACGCTTTATCTCGTTCTGCGTGGTCGCTTGCGGGTGCATCTCGGTTCGATGACGGCCGATCCGATCTATATCGTCGAAGCGGGAGAAGCGGTGGGTGAAATATCCTTGATCGGCGAAAATCCGGTGGCGGCCTATGTCGTTGCCGACGAGTTCACGCGGGTGCTGAGCATCGATCAAGACGTATTCTGGTCGCTGGTTTACACCGAACGCGCCGTGGCGCGTAACGTGTTATGGATGGTTGCCGAGCGTACGCGCGCGAGCCGATCGTTGATGACGGATGGCATCCGTATGCGCGAGCAGTCACGCAACTTGAATACCGTCGACGATCTGACCGGTTTGCATAGTCGTAGCTCGTTCGAAGATTTATTGCGACGCCAGCTGACGCGTTGCGCGATGGGCAATAAAGTGATGTCGCTGCTTGTGGTGGGAATAAACGGGATGCGTGGTTTTGTACGCGAGTTCGGCGCCGCGGCGGGAAGCGAAGCGGTTTGCACGGTCGCCAAGGTATTGCGAGATCGTCTGCGCCCGACGGACATCATGGGCTACCTGGACGAGTGGCGGTTCGGCATCATGTTAAACGAATGCAATACGGCAGCGGCATTGCGGGCAGCCAAGCGTGTGTGCGGCGACGTTTCCGAGTACATCGTTACCATGCCCGACGGCAGCCTATTGCCACCGGTGACAGTATCCATCGGCGTGGAGGGATCGCAGACGTTCGACAAGGCGGACGCGCTTATCGGCGCCGCGTTCGAGGCGTTGGCCCGCGCGCAAAAACTTGATTGCCGAGTGATGTCGAGCCAATCCCATTAGGGGGTGGGTAGTGCGTTGTCTCGGATTACCGACTTGTGCTATTTTGCGCCCCCTTTGCGACGTTATAGGCGCGTAGCTCAGTGGTAGAGCACTTCCTTGACATGGAAGTGGTCGGTGGTTCGATCCCACTCGCGCCTACCAAATCAAATGTGAGTGCGCGCTAAGCGCGCAACGGCTTGCTCCCTTCCCCCTCAGGGGGAAGGGGTGGGGATGAGGGTGGGTTTCCACCGTCGAAGAAATTATTGTTAGTTTTTGTTTTTTTCACGCGACCGTTCGTAGAGGCCGCCACTGAAGAGAGTAACGTATGCCAACTATTACACTTCCCGACGGCAGTCGCCGCGAATATCCCAATCCCGTTACGGTCGCCGATATCGCCGCCAGTATTGGCGCGGGTCTCGCGAAGGCCGCACTCGCTGGCAAGGTGAACGGCAAACTCGTCGACACGTCGTATGTCGTCAGCGAGGACGCGAGCATCACTATCGTGACCGACCGCGATCCCGACGGTGTCGATGTCTTGCGCCATTCCACCGCGCACTTGCTCGCGCAAGCGGTGAAAGAATTATTCCCCGAAGCGCAAGTGACGATCGGTCCGGTGATCGACGACGGTTTCTATTACGACTTCGCATTCAAGCGCGGTTTTACCGAAGACGATTTGGCGAAGATCGAAGAGCGCATGCGCGACATCGTGAAGCGCAACTATCCCGTCGCCCGCACCGTGATGCCGCGCGACGACGCGGCGAAATTTTTCCGCGACATCGGCGAAGAATATAAAGCGCGCATCATCGAAGACATTCCGGCGAACCAAGACATTTCGCTATATCGCCAAGGCGAGTTCATCGATCTCTGCCGCGGACCGCACGTGCCCTCGACC
>JAHFQD010000215.1 GCA_023266455.1 Candidatus Muproteobacteria bacterium | reverse complement strand
GGGTATTCTCTATGGTCTCGGCACGACGCTTGATGATGAGCGTCGTGCGCGCAAGCGCGTCGTTTCCGGCCGGCAAGCTGTCGAATATTCACCGCGCCAAACGACTATCTAACGTCAGCATCGATTTCACGAATCGAGGAAGCCATGAAATACGTTTGTTTGGTTTATAGCGATGAGAAAACACTTCAAAGCGTATCGGATAACGAATGCATCGTTTATCGCGACGCGCTGATAGAAAGCGGCAACTACGTGACGGGCCAAGCACTACAACCGATTCAAACCGCAACCACCGTGCGCGTGCGCCACGGCAAGACGGCGATCACCGACGGTCCGTTCGCCGAGACCAAAGAACAATTGGCCGGTTTTTACTTGATCGAAGCCAAAGACTTGAATGAAGCGATTCACCTCGCGGCGAAAATTCCACCGGCGCGCGTCGGCAGCATCGAAGTGCGTCCGGTGCGAGAGCTGCGAGCGGAATAGAGCAACTTTGAGATCCTCTATAAGCAATAACGAGAAAATTATGCAAAAAGTTATTTCCAAAGACGGCACACCCATCGCCTTCGATAAGGCAGGACAAGGACTGGCGCTGATCTTGGTCGACGGCGCGCTCTGCGGCCGTTCGTTCGGTCCGATGCCGAAATTAGCGCCGATTTTGGCGCAGCATTTCACGGTGTATTGGTACGACCGGCGTGGACGCGGCGACAGTGGAGATACCACGCCGTATACGGTCGATCGCGAGATCGAAGATCTAGAAGCGCTCATTCAAGAAGCCGGGGGTACGGCCTTCGTGTTCGGTGTTTCTTCCGGCGCGGCGTTAGCGCTTGAAGCGGCGAATCGTCTACCGAATATTAAGAAGCTGGCGCTGTATGAAGCGCCGTTCATTGTCGACGACAGCCGCGAGCCGTTGATGGAAGACTATGTGACGCGATTGAAAGCGCTGGTGGCGGCGGATCGTCGTGGCGATGCAATCAAGATGTTTATGAAAGCGGTCGGTGTGCCGAGTTTTTTCATTTTCATCATGCGATTCATGCCGGTGTGGTCGAAGATCTTGCCGGTCGCCCACACGCTTCCTTACGACTTCGCTATCGTGAATCCTCACCAACACGGCAAACCATTGTCGCGTAAGCGATGGACGTCGGTTTTGGTGCCGACGTTGGTAGCCGACGGCAGCAAAAGTCCCGTCTGGATGCGTAATGCGATGCAGGCCCTCGCGAGCGTTTTACCGAACGCGCAGCGCCGTACCCTCGAAGGCCAGACGCATAACGTTTCTTTAAAAGTGCTGGCGCCGGTGTTGTGCGAGTTTTTCGGGGCATAAACAAAATAAAAAACATCGTGAGTGTGTCGATTGCCTGTTTCAGCCGTCGACTAAGGGGTATTACAACCCGGAGTTAATTTATGCAAAATGTACTTAAAAACAAAAATGCCGTGATTTACGGCGGCGGCGGTGCCATCGGCGGCGCGCGCGTTCGCGCGTGCGGGTGCGAAAGTGTTCCTTGCCGGCCGCACGCTCGCCAAACTGGAAGTCGTCGCGAGAGATATCGCTTCCGCGGGCGGCATCGCCGAAACTGCGCAGCTCGATGTGCTCGATCAAGCGGCGGTGGAAAAACATGTCGATGCCGTCGCCGCGAAAGCCGGCGGTATCGATATCGCGCTCAACGCCGTCGGTATGGTGCATGTACAAGGCACCTTGCTCGCGGATTTGTCACTGAAAGATTTTTCGTATCCGATCGAAACGTATACACGTTTCAATTTCATCACCGCGAAAGCAGTCGCGCGTCACATGGTGAAGAAGGGCTCGGGCGTCATTCTGACGCTGTCGACGCCCGGATCGAAGCTGACGGTGCCCGGTGTGTTGGGTTTTTGTTCGACCTGCGCTGCGATTGAAGCATTTTCGCGCGTCTTGGCGGCGGAACTTGGCAGCAAGGGTGTACGCGTTATCTGTCTGCGTCCCGACGCGATCCCGCAAGCACAATCGAAAGGCACGCATGCTCGGGAGGTTTTCGCTCCGATGGCGGCCGCCGCGGGTATCAGCGTCGAAGCGATGTTGGAAGGTGGCAGCGCGCACACCTTGCTTGGAAGATTCCCAACACTCGATCAAGTGGGGAACGCCGCGGTTTTCTTCGCCTCAGATCACGCCGGAGCGATGACAGGCACGGTAGCGAATTTGACTTGTGGTTCGTTGACCGATTAAAAACTTTTTCGCGCTTATATCCTTCCCCGTAGATGGAGAAGGATTGGAATGTGATCAGAGCAACGGCGAATTTTTTCAAGAGACGAGCCCGCGCTATAACAGTTTCAAAAATTTAACGATGGAAAAAAGATCATGAATAACCCGAACTCTCCGGCGATCGCCGCACATAAAACCGACAAGCGCTGGCTCGCCATGATGGTGTTGTGCTTGGGCGCGTTGATGATCGTGCTCGACACCACGATCGTGAACGTCGCGCTGCCGTCGATACGCGAAGATTTGGGTTTTTCGGAAGCCTCGCTCGCCTGGGTCGTTAACGCTTATATGCTCACGTTCGGCGGGTTTCTATTGCTGGGTGGACGTCTCGGCGATCTTTACGGACATCGGCGTTTGTTCATCATCGGTCTCGCGATCTTCACCGGCGCCTCGCTCGCTTGCGGTCTCGCGGGTTCGCAAACATTCTTAGTCGCCGCACGCGCGATCCAAGGGCTCGGCGGCGCGATCGTCTCCGCGGTGGCGTTGTCGTTGGTGACCGATCTATTCGTCGAACCGGCGGAGCGCGCCAAAGCCATGGGCGTTTACGGTTTCGTTTGCGCGGGCGGCGGTTCCATCGGCGTGCTGCTGGGCGGTGTGTTGACCCACACGCTCGACTGGCATTGGATCTTCCTCGTCAATATTCCGATCGGTGTCATCGTCGTCGGCTTGAGCTTGATGCTGTTGCCCGACAGTCGCGCGCCGCACGCCGAGCCGCAGCTCGACATCGCCGGTGCGATTACCGTGACGACCTCGCTGTTGTTGGCGGTGTACGCCATCGTTAACGGCAACGAACAAGGCTGGATCTCGTTGCATACGCTCGGCTTGCTCGGGCTCGCGGTAGCGTTGCTCGCGATTTTTATCGCTATCGAAGCGCGCGTACGCGCGCCGTTGATGCCGCTCGGTTTGTTTAAGTTGCGTAATCTCTCGACGGCGAGTGTTATCGGCGTGCTCTGGGCGGCGGCGATGTTCGCTTGGTTTTTCTTGTCGGCGTTGTACATGCAGTTGGTACTGGGTTACAGCCCGCTGCAAATCGGCTTAGCGTTCTTGCCGGCTAACTTGATCATGGCGGCGTTTTCGCTCGGATGGTCCGCCAAGCTAATCATGCGCTTTGGCATCCGGCCGACGCTGATGGCAGGGATGACGCTGGTTGCCGCGGGGCTCGCGCTGTTCGCGCGCGCGCCGGTCGACGGTAGTTTTATGCTCGACGTGTTACCGAGCATGGTCGTGCTCGGTTGCGGTTGCGGTATCGCGTTCAATCCGGTGTTGTTCGCGGCGATGAACGACGTATCGCCGACCGAATCCGGATTAGCGTCCGGCATTGTGAATACGGCGTTCATGATGGGCGGCGCGCTTGGCTTGGCGATTCTCGCGAGCGTCGCTTCTTCGCGCGCCGGTGCTTTGATCGCGGCCGGTCAACCGCAGCTGACGGCGTTAACCGGTGGTTATCACGCCGCGTTTTTAATCGGTACTATCTTCGCGGTGACGGCGGTGATCGCGGCGACGTTTTTGCGGACAGGCAATGCGTTCGCGGGTAATGGAGCGGGTTCAGGCGGACATTAATTTTTTCAGCCAGTCCTGAAGTTTTGGTTTCTGCGGAAACTAGTTGAGCGCAGTCGGCGTGACAGATTCCGGCTGCTGCTCGACATCTAAACGATTCGCCACATTCCGCACGCCTTCGATGTACCACACGTCTTGCGCGGCGATGTATTTCTCTTCTTCGGTGCCGATTAGCCCATAGAGGAGGACGTCGCCCTGGCGCACGTGAATCATCATTTGGTCCGTGTGAATCAACGGGTCTTTTGCCAACACCAGTTTCACCGCGTCGCCGATTTCCTCGTCGCTGTCGTCCTTGCCCGGCCGAATTTCGATTTCATTCGTGACGTTGCGGCAGCCGGGTATCCACCACGCCATCACTAACGCCAGGCGCTTGTGC
>JAHFQD010000214.1 GCA_023266455.1 Candidatus Muproteobacteria bacterium | reverse complement strand
TCGTCGATGAATCCTTCACCGAACCCGATTTCCGCTTACCGCGGCGCACGCGCGCCGTCGTCGTGTTGCACCACGGCCAAATTGTCGCCGAACGTTATGCGCCGGGGATCAAAGTCGACACGCCGTTGCTCGGTTGGTCGATGACGAAAAGCGTGATGAACGCGCTCACCGGCATCTTGGTACGCGATGGCAAGCTAACGCTCAATACGACGACGCGAATGCCAACGTGGAATGAGTCCGACGATCCGCGTAACCGCATCGCGGTGCACCATCTGCTTCATATGGCGAGCGGCTTGGAATTTTCGTCAAAGACGGGCGGTCCGTTCGACGATACGGTGTTCATGCTTTTCGGCGCGAACGACGGCGCCGCGTTCGCCGCCACGAAACCGCTGACCGCCGCGCCCGGTTCCGTATGGTCCTACTCCAGCGCGCCGACAATGCTGCTGTCGAAAGTGATACGCGATACCGTCGGTGAAAACGCTTATCTGGAATTTCCGCGACACGCACTGTTTGAACCACTCGGGATGAAAAGCGCGGTCATGGAGCTCGACGCGTCGGGCACGTTCGCCGGCGCGGCGTTTATGTACGCCACCGCGCGCGACTGGGCGCGTTTCGGTCAACTCTATCTGCACGACGGTATGTGGGAAGGTAAACGGATACTACCAGCGGGTTGGGTCCAATTCAGCACAACACCGTCGCCGGCGTCCCCCGCTGGCGAATACGGCGCGCACTTTTGGTTGAAATTGCCGAACGCGTATAACGACGGCGACGAAAGCCGTATGCCGCCGGATACATTTCACGCCATCGGTCACGAGGGGCAATTCATCACCATTATTCCGTCGCGCGACCTGGTCATCGTACGTCTAGGACTCACACGCGCCCCCCATGCGTGGAACCATGAAGCGTTTGTCAATGCCGTCCTACACGCGTTGGAGAACCCGGATCCGCGTTATGCCGGCGGCCTGGAAAACGTCTTTTTTGCCTTGACCCATACCAATGGTTAACCGAGACTACCAACCACTCTCGATGGGTCTATAAATTTATTATGGAATTGTCTTCTTTTTCGCGGCTAAACGGGCTGCTGATGCTGCAGTCGAACGGTGACGTCGGCCTCATCACCGAGCAAAAAACGTTCGCGGCGGACGCCGAAATCAGCGAAGGGTTTCGCGGATATTCCATCGACTTCCTTAAAGAATACGCTGCGAACCCGGACGACTACCGATTCTGCGTAGGTCTGCTTTATCAATCGCTGCAACCCAAACCGTGGGGCACGGAAACCTTATTACTCAGCGACGCAACGGTGCGCACGCTCTATCCGGTTAGCGGCGCGTTTCGCGATCAGTTAACGTCGTTTCAGAAGAAAAAACGCGAGAACAGTATCTATTACGGGATGGAGTTGCTATTGGAATACGCGCTGAAAGACGCGCCCAATATTCCGATCTACATGCCGATCCTCTACGACGGCGGCACAACATTAGGTCAACATAAGACCGTACCGCCCGACGTTCTGAGCGAAGAAAGTCCGAATACGCCCGTCATGGAAGTGCTCAACTTTATCGGACCGGTGGCGGCATCGCGTCGCAATCTCGACGCCTTCATTGCATTAAAACGCCGTGTGTATAACTCGCTGATCGACAAAGACGCTCGCCGTTCAATCGAACGCAAGCTGGTAGACAGCATGCGTTCGAAAACCGGCAACATGCAATTACCGTCGGCAGCAGCGGCCGCGTCCATGACAAGTTTGTCGCCAACGGATCTTAAAACGCTCAATCCGGACAGAAACTCCTCGCGCTGGTACATCCCGTCGCTGCACAGCCCGTCGTGCGAAAAATTAGCCAAGTTCTTGAACCAACCGCGCGAATACACCAGTGCGGATCAGATTCGGCAGTTTGCGCGGTTTAAAAATATTGCGGTCAATCAACAACGGCTGCTCGCCGCCTGCTTGCCGATCTATACCGCCACGCCTGGGCATTTGTTGCTGGACCGCGATACGACGGACGCGTGGAATTTATATCTGCTGGAAGGCGATATCGAATTGACCGCGGCGGACGGCGCCAAACGCATCATCACTGGCGGCACCGAGAACGCCACCAATTCGGTGGCGGCGCTGAAACCGCGCAAGTTCACGGTTACCGCGCTAACCCGCGCGCGCTTTCTGTGGATCCACGAAGACATTATCAACGAGGTTCAAAAACGCGAACCCGGTTCGAAGTTCGAGTTAACGAACTAACGTCGCGTTATCTCCAGTACGCGTTCCATAAGTCTTTCTGAAACGACGTCCCGCGATACCCGCCATCGGCATTGGTGCCGTGCAACGCGGGGAAGCGACCGGCGCCGTGAATACAACCGCCGTGACCGTCGGGCCCGAATAACACCCCATAGTTAGCATCGAAACCCGCCCCGCTTGTGACTGGCGGCGCACAGGGATCCGGTTGGGTCCATACACCGAACGTCACCCAACGCTCGGCGTATTGCATCAGCACCGTTGGGTTCCACACTTGTTGCAACGCCGGCATGAGTTTGAGCGACAACGCCACGCCCTTGAACGGTTGCGATGTGCAGCAGAACTGATAGTACGCGCCAGGTTCCGTCCCACCATCGATATACCCGTAAGGATCCGCCAACGTGCGATTACCCTGATCGAGTGCGATCGCGGCCCAGTAGCCTTTCTCGCTATAAATGGGATTGAACGTCCCACCTTTATGTCCAAATAACGCGACGCCGTTTTGTCCCGCTTGAACGTGTTCGTCTTCATAAAGCACCGTGTTGCGCACGGTGTCTTTCATCGCTTGATTGTCGAGCATCACCGCGGCGAACGTCGGCACGAGTTTATTGCCGGGTTGTTCGCCACCGCCCGCGGTCCAACGCTGTCCACTGAGAATGAAATGGTAAAAGTCGATCCCTGCCTGTACGTATGCAACCAGCGCCGGCGTTTTCGCGGACAGCGGATCGTTCATCATTAATCGCAGCGCGCCTTCGTTCGTACCCAGCGCCACGTCCGCGCCATAGAACGGCATGCTGTCTTCGGGGCGCAAATAATTGCTGGTCCGACCGTTTTTATGATCCAACTGCACGCGGCGGAAACGGTCGTAGATGCTGTCGAGCGTCGGCGTATGCGTTACCGGCGCGTAGTTCGGCAACAAGTCGGTACGCATCGTGCTGACGTAGTAATAAGGTTTGGCGGTACCGACGTACGGCGGACGGAACACATCCACGCCATTACCCGGCGGCGCGGTCGACAACACAGTTAACACCGCGGCGGTTTGTACGCATGAACGACAAGCGGCGTCGCTGAGCGGCTGTTTGCTGATGACCTTGACGATCGATTGGCCGCCCTGCGCCGTGTACGGCAACGCGTGCACCAGGCTCGCGCTGAAATCGTCGATACGCGTGTCGAACCCTTGTCCGCCGGCCGTGACGGGATTCACTTCCCAACCGTTATGCGTGCCATCGAAATCGGGCGTGATGTGCGTGATCACGACGGGACCGACCACCCAGTAATCGCCATTGGCGAATTGACCGAATGGATACGCCCGATCGAACGTCCAGGTAATGCCGTATTGCGTGATCGTATCCGTCGACCCCGCCGGCGGCGTCGACGGCGCGGTGGGTTGGGCGGAAACCTGAGAAGAATTCGCGCTCTCGCCGACGCCGTTCACCGCCGAGATGACGTAGTAATACGTCGTGCCGTTGGTTAATCCGGTATTGGTGAAGCCGGTACTCGTCACACCGGTTTGCACGTTCATGTACGAGCCGCCAGATACCGTCGAACGTTTGACGTTATAACTCGTCGCGCCGCTGACCGCCGACCACGCCAACGTAACTTGCGCATTGCCTGGACTAGCGTTCAATCCACTCGGCGCGGCCGGCGCCGTCGGCGGAGCCTGCGGTGTTGCGGAAACGGCGGTCGATTTAGCGCCTTCGCCGGCGCTATTCACCGCGCTGACTTGATACGAATAAGACGTGCCGTTAGTTAATCCGGTATCCGTAACCGTCGTGCCCGTGGACGAAGCGACAAGGGCGGAATTTCGATAAAGCTTATACCCGGTCACACCGGAAACGGCGTTCCATTGCAGACTCACCTGCGCATTGCCGGCGCTGGCGCTCAAACCGCTGGGCGCCGCTGGCAACGGTGCCTGCGGGGTAGCGGAAACAGACGCCGA
>JAHFQD010000213.1 GCA_023266455.1 Candidatus Muproteobacteria bacterium | reverse complement strand
ATGATAGCGATACCGAAGAACCCGATGCTCGCGGAAAATTATTAGTGACCTTACTTCGCGGCAATGGCGTCCAGCCGAGCGGCGACCTCGCCATGGCGCTCGACGACCAAGCGCGCGAGGTACTCGCCCACGACGGCGACGCGCAAGACACCGATCTATATCGCCTGGGAACCTGGGTGTTGAATCAGTTAGGCCGAGAACCCACGCGCGCTTACTTCGGTCACGACGCGCGATTCGGAACCCGTGTAGTAATCGAGATTAGCACGCAGCGTTACAGCGGGCTCTCGAAAGACATGGCAGACGGTTCCAGCGCGGGTGCGCCACCCGGCGACAAAGGCGACACCGACGGCGACGGATCAAATGACGGCGCCGAACAAAATCTCGAACACGACAGCTACAAAGGATTCGGCGAAAAAAAAGTAAAGAATGGGCCCGACGAACAACCTACTGATGTTGCTTCGACCGCACCACCTCGCGTAACACCGCCCGCGGGCGGAGAAATCGCGCTAAGAGGACCAAGCGATCCCTATATAGATACTTTGATAGCCGCTTTTCTCGGTGCCGATGTGCGCGAGAACATTAGCGCTCGCGTGCAAGACGCGGCCGCGCATTACTTCGGCGATTACGCCATCGTGGCGGACGCCGCACAGATTGTCGTAGAACGACTATCGAGAATGCCGAATCACACGCAACACGAAATCTCCGACACGGACTCCGACTGGACACTGGGCGACTACTCTCTCGATCCCCATCGACCGAAAAATTTCCTCGTCTACGATTCGGCCGATCCACGGCGCCCCGTCGTCTCGATCGGCATTACCGACCAAGTAGAAAACATCGGAATCGTCGCGCACCGCGATCTACCCGATAATCGCTATCTCGAAGTAAGAGTGACGTTCCATGGAATTTCACCCGCGGGTTACGACCGTTTGCAAAGTTACTATGCCCTGCCGCCGAAGAATGGGCACCGTCTGCAAGGTCCGTATGGCGACGCACCGGAAAGAGAACATCCACCGTTAGGCGTATTCGTCGAGCAATCGATATTCGAACGAAGGGAACCGCAAGACGAAACACCAGGAGAAGCGGGAACGGATATAGAAAGATGGAGAGACGAGGAAGAGGAAGAAGGCGATCTCCTGCTGGCGAGAACCAATGGAACGATCGCTTCCAATGCCAGCGGGAAAACGATGCTTAATTCGTGGCGCAATTGGATGGAGTCGAACAAAGCTCGGGAATATTTTCCTTCGCTGCAACATACCGACTCGGCCGCTATGGTACTCGGACCCGAAGCGATACCGAGATTGCATGAACTGTTGGACGTCTATGCCATCGACCGTATCATGCTCGCTGAAAGACAACGAGAAGGGATCGAGTATCGATACAACGTTCCCACGATCCCACCACGCACCGTCGACAGCGAAACGCCGTTAATCTCGCCGACGCCATTAACCCGCGCATCGAGCGAGGTCGTACCGATCGGGCCCGTCGATGCCGAAAAACCGACCGAGGAACATTATCCCGAAGGGATCAGCGTCCGCCACGATCCGGTTGCGTTACGCACCGTTATTCGCAGATACCCCATATCGTCCGAACCGCTGGTCCATCCAGGCAATCATCCCGATAGCTATCGCGTTACACGTTTGGACAACGGTTTTAAAACCGTCATTGAACGACGCACTCCACCGCCACGTTCGTTTGTCTACATAAGCGGCAGCGATCCGGTTTTTCCGCAGCTACGCGAATACCGCTCGTTATCGGCGAACGCGATCGTCGTTTTCTCACATCAAGTAGAGGTAATGCTAATGGGCGCCAACGGGCGTCCGATTGGAAATTCATATTGGGCGACCGATAGCCGCCAAGGCCAAAATCGCCGGCCGATCCCGCCCGAGGAACTCATCGCTCGCGTTGTCGAGTACGTATTAACCGACCCGCCGTCGAATGGCGAAGTCATTATTGAATTCGCCGGGTGTTATCTCGCGCGAGGATCGGTGTCTTACCCCCGCTTGATCGCCAACGAAATCGCGCGGCAATTGCATGACGCTGGCATGAAGTTGGTCGTCAAAACTTACGCCGCCGGCGATTTGCATTGGCGCAATCCGCTCGGCACCGGCGCCATCGGGCCGCGCGACCCGCGCACCGGCGCGCGTGACAAAACACATCCGATGACATCGATGTACGAATTCATCGGCGATCCAACAGCGCCGCCAGCATCTTTCGTATCGTACTCGCGAGTCGAAAAAGATTTACTTGCCGCCGGCGTCAGAGGCGGTGAAGTAGCCCTTGATAGCGCACCGCCACAAGACGACGACGCTCCAAGGCTAATCACCACGCGCGACGGCAACAGGCTAGCCGTGTCCGAAAGAGGAAATCCGGACGGCGTCCCCGTGATCGCGCTGCATGGCATGCCGGGAAGTCGTAAAGGACCTTGGCCTCGGAGTTCCGTTCTTTATCGTATGGGCGTCCGATTGATCAGCTACGATCGGCGCGGCTATGGCGACTCCGATGCGGAAGGTGATATTTCCATCGCGACAAGCGCAGAGGACGTGCTCGACATCGCCGATGCCTTGGGCTTGGATAGATTTTCGGTCGTGGGACGTTCCGGAGGAGGACCGCACGCGCTCGCCTGTGCAGCGCTGATTCCAACCGAAAGATTAATGCGTGTCGCGGTGCTCGTCGGCTTGGCGCCAGACGACGCGCAGGGCCTGGATTGGTATGAAGACATGGGCCACCACAACATCACGGAGCTTCAACGCGAAGAAGCAGAGCGTGCCGCTAGCTTCGAGCGTCTCGCAGCGCTGATAGAGGAAGATCCAAGCAATCTCCCCGCGCAGTGGTGGGACGATCTTGCCGCATCGGACCGTAGGGTCTTGCGAGACGTTAACATGATGGACCTTCTACTCAATTCCTACACGAACGCCGTCAAGCAAGGTGCACGTGGATGGATCCGCGACGCGATCGCGCTACATCGGCCGTGGGGATTCAATCTCAGCGATATAACAGTTCCAGTACTTCTGTGGCACGGGACGGAAGACCCCTTCGCGCCGGTGCGTCACGCCGAATGGTTAGCAAGCCAAATTCCAACGGCACAGCTCGAGATCGTGCGTGGTGCTTCTCACTTTAACGCGATTGAAGTTTTTCCAAGCATCGTTGGCTGGCTTACCGCCTCTACAACGAGCGTTTTCAGAACGGGCGAGGAGGTGTCTCGAGGCGGTCCTCGTATCATCAATGCTCCCGCCAGCCATATACCTAATACACGGCTTTCTGCGACCGTTTCGGAGTTCGTTCCCTGGCAACGACTCTCGGAACCGCGTTGGAAATGCTCAGACGACGAGATCGCGCTAATCGAGTCGAATGTGTCAGCGCAGCCATTCGGTATCCTTCCAATGAGCAGGAGACGGAACACCGCCGTGATCGTTCACCGGGAAGGCGGCGCCGAGATTTTAATTTATACCGACGAGATACCGAACACGGCGTCGGTTCGTCCGTTTCGTCCTCATGAAACTAGTCCAACCGTCCTGCCATGGTTGATCTACCGCGGCCTGCAGGGCCATGACTACATCACGTATATCGAGTTACCTCTTGCCAATTCGTGGGACCTGTCGTTCTCCCATCTCGACATTGCGCGCATACTGGCCGAAGTTTTTTATTATCTGCGTGGTGAAGATGAATTATCGATCTATTGGAAACTCGACAGCAACAAAGTAATCGTCACGATCGATCATTCGGTGGCGCATGAAGACGGCGGAAGCGACCAAACAGCTCTCGGCTCCGGTGATGGTCAAACGCCATTCCATTCCGACAACGATTCGACAGACCGCGGTACCGAAGAAAAAACCGGCGAAGCTGAATCCGGTGCCGGAGCCGATCCCACGCCTGCACCGAGATCAGACCCCAACCAAGTCGCCGTCGCGTCGCTGTCGCTGCGCGAGGCGTTTCCCGACGATGTCGAAGCCTGGTACGAGCGAGCACAGAGCATATCTCTACCGCTTCATGAAATGATTTCCTATCAACACCAGCGTGGCGTCGATCTCAATCCCACGGAAGTGGCGTTCCTGCAACTCACGCAGGACCAACAGGCCGCCTTGATCGCGCTGATTCATCCCGTCGGCGAAGAATTGAATGCCGCGCTGCAAGGTCACCGACCGATGACGCCGTCGCTGCAGACAC
>JAHFQD010000212.1 GCA_023266455.1 Candidatus Muproteobacteria bacterium | reverse complement strand
ATGTCGGCCTGGTCGGCGGCGTAGTCCATGGTGACCACGCGATAACCTTCCATGGCCGCTTGCAGCGCGCAGATCGGATCGACTTCGGTAACCCACACTTGCGCCTGCAAACCGCGCAGCGCCTGCGCCGAACCTTTGCCGACTTCGCCGAAACCGGCGACAACGGCGATCTTGCCCGCGACCATCACGTCGGTGGCGCGCTTGATGCCATCGACCAAGGATTCGCGGCAGCCATAGATGTTGTCGAACTTCGATTTCGTCACCGAGTCGTTGACGTTGATCGCCGGGAACAGCAACCGACCTTCTTTGTGCATCTGATACAGACGATGCACGCCCGTGGTGGTTTCTTCGGTCACGCCTTTAATGTTTTTGCCGATGTGCGAATACCAGCCCGGCTTGGCCGCGAGTTTTTTCTTGATTGAGGCGTACAGCGAGGTTTCTTCTTCGCTGGTCGGGTTGTTGAGCACCGACGGATCTTTTTCGGCTTTCTTGCCGAGATGCACCAACAACGTGGCGTCGCCGCCGTCGTCGAGGATCATGTTCGGTCCGTTGCCATCGGTAAATTCGAAAATCTTATGCGTGTATTCCCAGTACTCGTCGAGGGACTCGCCCTTGTACGCGAACACCGGTGTACCGGTGGCGGCGATCGCGGCGGCGGCGTGATCTTGGGTCGAGAAGATATTGCACGAGGCCCAGCGCACGTCGGCGCCGAGCGCCTTCAGCGTCTCGATCAGCACCGCGGTTTGGATCGTCATGTGCAGCGAGCCGGTGACGCGCGCGCCCTTGAGCGGTTGCTTGGCGGCGTACTCTTGGCGGATAGCCATCAGCGCCGGCATTTCACTTTCGGCGATCTGGATTTCTTTACGGCCCCAAGACGCCAACGCGATGTCGGCGACTTTGTAATCTTTGAAATTCGAATTAACGACGGCGTTCATCAGTGGTTACTCCTCGTTCACTGATCCACGCAAGGGAGAGGTTAGCTCGCTCGTTCCCCGTGCATGAATCACGGTTTAACGAGCGCGGTTACTAGGGAAAATCCTCTTGAGCCTGGCAGACGGGCGTCTGTTGCAGCGCTCCTCAAGATATCGGGCAATTGTAGCGAAGCGAAGCAAAAAAGAAAGGGCGCGAGTATATGAAGTCGCGCGTCGCGCGCTCGGCTCGCTTCCCTCTCCCGCGACGCGGGAGAGGGAATGAGGGTGAGGGAGGCCGCTATCGCGAGGTTCCCAAAGGAACGTTACGCGGTCATGGCTTCGCGCGACTTCAGGCCGGCGGCGTCACGTAGGGCCGCGGCTTTGTCGGTGCGTTCCCAGGTGAAGCTGGGCTCGTTGCGGCCGAAGTGGCCGTACGATGCGGTAGCCTGATAGATCGGACGCAGCAGATCGAGCATTTGCACGATGCCTTTCGGACGCAAATCGAAATGCGCGCGTACCAATTCGACGATGCGGCTGTCGGGGATATGGCCGGTGCCGAAGGTGTCGATGTGAATCGATACCGGTTTGGCGATACCGATGGCATAGGCGATCTGAATTTCGCAGCGATCGGCCAAACCCGCGGCGACGATGTTCTTCGCCACGTAACGACCGGCATACGCGGCCGAGCGATCGACCTTGGACGGGTCCTTACCGGAGAACGCGCCGCCCCCGTGGCGCGCCATGCCGCCATAAGTGTCGACGATGATCTTGCGGCCGGTGACGCCGGCGTCGCCGACGGGACCGCCGATGACGAAGTTGACAGTTGGGTTAATAAAATACTTGATGTCTTTGTTAATCCACTCTTTGGGAAGCACGGGCTTCACGATCTCTTCGATCACCGCTTCTTTCAAAGTTTCGTATTTCACTTCCGGCGAGTGCTGCGTGGAAATCACAATCGCGTCGACGCCGACCGGTTTGTGATCGACGTACTTCACCGTGACTTGCGACTTCGCGTCCGGACGCAGCCATTTCAGTTTGCCGTTGTGACGCAGCTCGGCTTGGCGCTTCATCAAGCGATGCGCGAGCGTGATCGGCGTCGGCATCAACACGTCGGTTTCATCGCTGGCGTAACCGAACATCAAACCTTGATCGCCGGCGCCTTGTTCGAGATCGAGACCTTTGCCTTCATCGACGCCTTGCGCGATGTCGGGCGATTGCTTACCGAGCACGGCGAGCACGGTCGCGGTGTCGGGATCGAAACCCATGTCGCTGGTGTAGCCGATTTGTTTGATCACTTCGCGTACGACGCGATCGAAATCGAGCACCGCGTTGGTGGTGATTTCACCGCCGAGCACGACGAGATTATTTTTGACCATCGTTTCGCAAGCTACGCGCGCGTGCGGTTCTTTGGCGATGATGGTGTCGAGTATCGCGTCCGAGATTTGATCGCAGACTTTATCCGGGTGTCCTTCGGACACGGATTCGGAAGTAAACAAATAGGTATCGGCCATATAACCCTCGCAAATAAGGCGCGGAAGTCTAACAAAGAGACCCGTTTCGTGCAGCCGTTTAACAGCTGTTATTTAAGGATTATTAGCGAATATGCTCATGCGACCGGTGCATAAGCATTTTTCCCTTTTAAAACAATTCGCTCTATTTGTGCGGTTGGTAACGGGCGACGTGGGCCTTCATGATTTGCGCAAACCGGGTAGGTACCCGTGGCTGGTCGGCGAGCTTGTCGAGCCGTCCATCCATTAGAGAAGTGACCTTTTCCAGGCGCACACCCGAGTCCGGATGGGTCTTGAACATCAAGGCTACGGCGTCGTCTTTGGGGTTGATGGAGGCCAGGGTTTGCAGCACCGATGGCAAACCGTAAGGGTCGTAACCGGCGCGCGCGGCCAGCACCACGCCGGCGCGATCGGCGGCGAACTCGTCTTCTTTGTCGAGGCCGCGGGTGTACAACTCGGTGCCGCCGTTAACCAATTTGCTGTAACTCTCTTTGCCTTTGTGTTCGGCGTAGCTGCTGAGCGCGTCGCCGAACAAACCGGTGAAAGCGCCCTTCTTCATGGTTTTGATGATGTGTTTTTCGACCACGTGCATGATCTCGTGCGCCAACACGCCAGCGAGCTCGGCTTCGTCGCGCATATGCAACAGAAATCCACGTGACAGAAGAATGTAACCGCCCGGTGTCGAGAAGGCATACACATCGTTGTCGTCGGTCACGCCGAAATGCCAGGGCAGCGCCGGACGTTCGCTATGAATGGCGATCCAGCGGCCGACGCGGTTGACGTAATTTTGCAGCTCGGCGTCGTTCACCAACGGCGCGGCGCCGAGGATATTGGCGGAGATACCTTTACCCAATTCTATTTCGTCGGCTTCCGTCGGGTCTTTAAGCGCTTTGGTTTTGTCGACGATACCTTTTAATTTGTCGGTATCGAGTTTGAACGCGTGTGCGCTGAGCGGTGTCAGCGTCACTAGTAACAGCATGGAAAATTTAACGAGCGATTTCATTTTTGCCTCTCCGTGTCATTCGGCCGGCTTCGGCAACCACGCGACGTCTTTGTCTTTCAAGCCGCCAGTCTTCGCGAGATCGCGCGCCTGTGCGTCGTTGGCGCGGTACTGTTCAAGTTTTTCCACTTCTTTCGGATTCGGTGGCGCTTGTTTCAATTGCGTCGCCGTCATGCCGCGAATGCCGGTGGTGGCGACGATGCCTTGCGTGCCGGAGCGGCCGGTTTGGCCGACGTTCCATAAGGTGCCGACGCCGGAGGCGCCGCGTTGTTCTGGTCCTTCGCCGAGACGAACCTGATGCAGTCGCACCCAGCCATTCGCCGCGGTGGTGCTGACCTGCACCCAGCCGCCGCGCCGTTCCAACACATCGACGCGTGTGTTCGCCGGTAAACGCCCGGCGGCAGTAGCGTCGCTATACGGCGCGGACATGAGGTCCGTTTGCACGCGCGTCGTGCCCACTTCTTTCGCCAACACGGCGCAGACGAACGCCGCGGCGATGAGACCGATCGTGAATGAAAAAACTTTTTTCATCGTTTCACCTCTATAACGGTTCGTACAAACGAACCTTGTCTTCTTTACCTTTGAGCGCGACCAAACCGTGGTCGCGGAATTCAACACCGGCGCCGATCGCGATACGCATAGCGTCCGACACCAAAATGCGCGCGCGGCCCTTGGTCGCGCCTTCGATGCGGCTAGCGGTATTTACCGTATCGCCGATAACGGTGTAATCCTGCCGATGCGCCGGCGAGCCGATGAAGCCA
>JAHFQD010000211.1 GCA_023266455.1 Candidatus Muproteobacteria bacterium | reverse complement strand
TGCACGCCGAGATTTTTTAGTTGTTGTTCGTTCTTTCCGACCCAGGCGATTGCAGGTTCGGTATAAATCACCGACGGCACCGCGTCGTAATTTACATGCAGGTGATGACCGGCGATAAGCTCCGCCGCCATCACGCCTTCTTCCATGCCTTTGTGCGCCAACATTGGTCCGCGCACCGCGTCGCCGATCGCGTACACGCCCGGAACGTTGGTGCGGCACTGTTCGTCGACTTGGATGAATCCGCCTTGCTCGAGCAGCAGTTGTGATTCTTGTGCGAACAAACCTTCGGTGGCCGGACGGCGCCCGACGCAAACGATGAGCTTGTCGAACGTTTCTTCGCGTTCGCCTTTTTTGTCCTGGTACTTCACTTTTACTTTGTTTCCCTTCACTTCACTGCTTACCACGCGCGCGCCGAGGCGCACGTCCATCCCTTGATTCGTGAATTGTTTCAACGCTTCGCGGCTGATCTGTTCATCGGCGAAGAACAGGAAATTTTCTTGCGCTTCCAGCAGCACGACTTCGGAACCGAGACGGCGCCACACACTGCCGAGTTCGAGGCCGATGACGCCAGCGCCGATGACACCCAGTCGCTTCGGCACTTCATCAAACTCAAGCGCGCCGGTGGAATCGACGATTAAATCTTTTGTCGGCGGTGCGGCTTTGATTTCAACCGGCACCGAGCCGGGCGCCAAGATGATGTTCTCGCCCGTGACGGTTTGTTTTTTCCCATCATGATCGGTGACTTCGACCTGCTTGTTGGCGAGCAACTTGCCGCGGCCTTGCAGCCAGGTGATGCCGTGCGCTTTAAACAGCATAGGCACGCCGCCGGTGAGTTCGGCGACGGTTTTATCCTTATGTCCCATCATGGTTTTCAAATCGAGCTTGGCTTTGTCGATCTGAATGCCGAAGTGCGAAAACTCGTGCTGCGCTTTTTCGTACAACCCCGAGGCTTCAAGCAGCGCTTTGGAGGGAATGCAACCGACGTTCAAACAGGTACCACCGAGTGCCGGCTGTTTTTTATTGTTCAGCCATTTTTCGACGCAGGCGGTCTTGAGGCCCAATTGCGCTGCACGGATTGCCGCAACATATCCGGCGGGGCCGCCGCCGATGACGACTACATCATAACGTTCTGCCATTTTTCCTAACCCTTAAAAAGCGCGCCCCGCTTGGCGGGGCGCGGGTCAATCAAATTAAATCTTTTAGACGCCCAGTACTAAGCGTGCCGGGTCTTCCAACATTTCTTTGATGGTGACCAAGAACTGCACCGCTTCGCGACCGTCGACGATGCGATGGTCGTAAGAAAGCGCCAAGTACATCATCGGACGAATCACGACTTGTCCATTTTCCGCCATCGGACGTTCTTGGATTTTGTGCATACCCAGAATCGCGCTTTGCGGCGGATTCAAAATCGGCGTCGACAACAGCGAACCGAAAATGCCGCCGTTGGTGATGGTGAACGTGCCGCCGGTCATTTCTTCGATCGCGAGCTTGCCGGACTTCGCGCGTTCGCCGAAGTCTTTGATATTTTTCTCAACGTCGGCCATCGATTGTTGGTCAACGTCGCGCAGGATCGGTACGACCAATCCGCGCGGGCTGCCGACAGCGATGCCGATGTCGTAGAAACCGTGGTACACGATGTCGGAACCGTCGATGGATGCGTTCACTTCTGGGAAGCGTTTGAGCGCTTCGATCGCGGCTTTCACGAAGAACGACATGAAGCCGAGCTTGGTGCCTTCTTGCTTCTCGAACTTATCGGCGTACTTTTTACGCAGGTCCATCACCGGCGCCATGTTCACTTCGTTAAACGTGGTGAGAATAGCGGCGGTGTGTTGCGCTTCGACTAAACGCTCGGCGATGCGCGCGCGCAGGCGCGTCATCGGCACACGTTTCTCGGCGCGTCCTTCTGGGCTAATCGACGGTGCGATCGGCGCGCGCGTCGGCAACGGCGTCACTTCCGCGGATTTAGCGACGGCGATGGCGGGCTTGCCGCCGGTGATGTCTAAATGACGCACGACGTCTTCACGGGTAACGCGACCGCCGCGTCCGCTGCCGGCGATCTCATCGGTTTTCGCGCCTTGTTCGGCGGCAAGCTTGCGTGCGGCCGGCATGGACGGCGCGCCAACTTGCACTGCCGCGGCTGATTTGGTTTCCGTTTTCGCGGCGGGTGCGGCGGCCGGTTTGGCGGCACTGGCGGCGCCGAGTTTTCCAATGACTTGGCTCGAGACCACTGTGGTGCCAGCGGGCGCGGAAATTTCAGCGATGACGCCATCAGCAGGAGCCGGGACTTCGAACACGACCTTGTCGGTTTCGATGTCGGCGATGATTTCGCCGCGGCTGACACTGTCGCCGGCCTTTTTGCGCCATGCGACGATGGTGCCGTCAGAGACGGATTCAGGGAAAGTGGGAACAGTGATCTCAGTGGCCATGCCTTATCAACCTATGAGTAAATCGTTGGAATTCGATCGACTAAAAATTTCGCCGCGGGTTCCCGTTGAAGAGAACCCGCGGCGAGGATTGCTTACTCTTTTCCACCCAGCGACTGCTCTAAGAATTCCTGCAGTTGCTGCGCGTGTAACTTCGGATCGCCGACGGCGGGCGCGGCAGACATCGGCCGGCCGGCATATTCAAGCTTCGCGCCCTTGGGCAATAGCGGCCACATGTGGTGCTGGCTCGTATACCAAGCGCCTTGGTTCATCGGTTCTTCCTGACACCAGATGAAACGCTTGGCGTTGGGATAGCGGTCGATCTCTTGTTTGAGTTGCGATTCCGGGAACGGGTACAACTGCTCCACGCGCACCACGGCGATGTCTTCGCGCTGCAGCTCGCGGCGTTTTTCGTAAAGATCGAAATACACTTTGCCCGAGCACATGACGACGCGCTTCACTTTTTTGTCGTTCGCTTCAGTGTCGCCGATGACCAAACGGAATTGACCCTGCGAAAGGTCTTCCAGCGAGCTCACCGATAGACGATGACGTAACAAACTCTTCGGTGTCATCACTACCAGCGGCTTGCGACATTTGAAGTGCATCTGCCGGCGGATCATGTGGTAGAACTGCGCCGGCGTCGTCGGCGCGCACACGAACATATTGTGTTGCGCGGACAACTGCAGGAAGCGCTCCAAGCGCGCCGAAGAATGTTCCGGACCTTGACCTTCATAACCGTGCGGCAAGAACAACGCGTGACCGGAGAGCCGGCCCCATTTTTGTTCACCGGCGACGATGAACTGGTCGATCACCACTTGCGCGCCGTTAACGAAGTCACCGAACTGCCCTTCCCAAATAACCATCGTTTTGGGATCGGTGCTCGAGTAACCGTATTCAAATGCGAGCACAGCTTCTTCGGACAACAGCGAGTTGATGACGCGGAAATCGGGTTGACCGTCGAACAGATTGCGCAACGGCACAAAGGTGTTGCCGTCTTTAAAATGACTCAACACCGCGTGACGATGCGAGAAGGTACCGCGGCCGCAATCCTGACCGGATAAGCGCACGGGGAATCCTTCTTTGAGCAAGGTGGCGTACGCGAGCGTCTCGGCGCAGCCCCAATCGAGCGGTAGCGCGCCGGCGATCATCTTGCGTCGGTTCTCCATTACTTTTCCGACTTGCGGATTCAATTCGAACCCTTCGGGCAGCTGCAGCATCTTATTGCCGAGTTGGCGAATCGCATCGAGCGGAACGCGCGTGTCGACGGAAGGATCGCAGTTGCCTTTCACATACGGCGTCCAATCGTCGGCGTATTGGTAACCGCCTTTTTGCGGCGACAAAATACGCGGTGCGACGGTGTTTCCAGCTTCCACCGCCTTCTCGTAATTTTTTACTAAATCGGCCGCTTGTTCCGCATCGAGCACGCCTTCTTGTTCCAAACGCTTAGCGTATAGCGCGCGCGTGGTCGGCAGTTCTTTAATGCGCTTGTACATCACCGGCTGGGTCATGGTCGGATCGTCCGACTCGTTATGACCTTGGCGGCGATAGCACATGAGATCGATCACGACGTCCTTGTGGAACATCATGCGATAGTCGAGCGCGATCTGCGTCACGAATAACACCGCTTCCGGATCGTCGCCGTTCACGTGGAAGATCGGCGCGTTCACCATCTTCGCCACGTCGGTGCAATACAACGTCGAGCGCGCATCGAGCTGCACGCTGGTGGTGAAGCCGACTTGATTGTTGATGACGATATGGATCGTGCCCATC
>JAHFQD010000210.1 GCA_023266455.1 Candidatus Muproteobacteria bacterium | reverse complement strand
ATGCCAAGTTCGCCAACGGCTATAGGCTAGGCGCGCCGCAGGGTAATCACGCCGATTTCCGGTGGCACCCCGAAGCGCAGCGGCGGTCCCCAATAGCCGGTGCCGCGGCTGACGTAGAGCCACAGGGCACCGATCTTGTACAGACCCTTGTAGTAGCGCTCGGCGATACGCACTACCACGCTAAAGGGGAAAAATTGTCCGCCGTGGGTATGACCGGAAAGTTGCAAATCGAAACCGGCCTGCGCGGCGGCGGCGTAACTTTTCGGATGATGCGCGAGAAGAATTTTCACCGCGCCAGGCGGCGCGCCGTGGATCGCGCGCGCTGGATCGGATGCGTGCGCCGGCACCATGCGCCCCGCCGAATAATCGGTTACGCCAGCGAGCACGATCTCACCGTCGCCTCGTCGCAGCACAACGTGTCGGTTCAATAACACATCGGTGCCGAGGCGTTTGAACTCGTCGATCCATTCAAGCACACCGGAATAATATTCATGATTGCCGGTGATGAAGAAAACACCCTGCTTCGCGCGCAACCCGGCGAGCGGTGCCGCGGCTTGTTTTAAATGCGCCACCGCGCCATCCACAAAATCGCCAGTGAGCGCGACGACGTCGGCGTCGAGTTGGTTGGCGACGCGCACGCAACGCTCGGCATAACGCGCGCCGATCATCGGGCCGAGATGTAAATCCGACAACTGCACGATCCGAAAACCGTTGAACGCATGCGGTAAATTCGGCAATGGGATATCTATGCGATATACCCGCGGTCCGAACGCGACCTGCAGGCTACCGACGACCAGCGTGATCGACACCATTGCGCACACAATCGCCAATTGCGCGTGCGCCACGCCATCGAAGGGAAACACCAACGCTACCAATCCCACCAAAACGTCGGCGACCAGTACATAAAAAAACATGCAGGCGAATACACCGAGCGCGGTGTACGTCAGCCAATGTAAAAAAAATAATTTATTTTTGTGACGCGGCAACGCGCGATACAGAATTGGTCCAAGAAATTGGAGCACGATGCAGATCGCGAGCGTCAACCAGACGGCGGCGCCGTGCGTCGCGGCCCACTCCGACCATGTCAGCACGCGGGTGCCGACATAGAACGCGGCCAATCCCAGGGCCGCCGCCACCAGCGAGATGAAAACCAGGAAGCGAACATTCATGCCGTCAATATTACTCCAGCGCAGGTCGACGATTCGCTTTTCGTTCCAGCGGTGCCAAACTAAAATGAGAATAACTAAATAAGGAAGCATCGATATGCTGATCACCTTCCAATCCGAAGCCACCGGCGATGTAATGATGTTCGGCGACGTGGCCCAGCAACTGCTCGACATCATCGGCAAGACCTTGGATCAGCGCGGCATCATCACCGTCGAACAACTCCCCGAGGCGATTCGCCGCCTCAAGCAAGCCACTGCTAAAAGCAACGGTCAACACATGGAAAAAACCGAGGACGAACAAGAAAAAGAAGAGAAGACACCCGCCGGCGGCCAGCGCCCTTATGTCAGTCTGGCGCAACGCGCGTTTCCCCTGATTGAACTGCTTGAGCGCGCACTCAAGGCGAAAGTTCCGGTGACCTGGGGTGTTTAAAACATCTCAGCGCACGTGAACGGCGGCGCCGTCGGCAAGTCAAAGCTTAAACAGCTATCGACAACGACGGAGGCACCATGGAACGACTAGACGTAGTGATCGCCAAAGATACGATCAAAACCACCGTTACCGGATTAAGCATCAAGCACGACATCCTCGATGGACCGGTTTACAACGATCTGGGCGAAAAAATCGGCACGGTCGATGACATCATCGTCACACCCGATGAATACGTCGCCTTCGCGATTATCGGCGTCGGCGGATTTCTCAGTCTCGGGAAAAAAGACGTCGCCATACCGATGCAGCAGTTAGAAGTTCTAGACGAAGACCTCATCTTGCCCGGCGCGACTAAAGAAAAACTGAAAGCATTACCAGAATTCGTTTACGGCCGGGACACGCAAGACGTAGACGACCTGCCACATTAATCTTTCCTCGCGCTTCATCATCGGAACAGGATGACCGATGATGAAGCGCTATCCTTCACGGCCTTTTTTGAATCGAATCAAGTCGCGCCGCGCTTTCTTCGTCGGTCGTCCTTCGCCACGCGGATATAATACCTTGGTGGCCACGAGTTGGGTCGCCAGCGTTTCTCGCGCCGCTTTACTTGCCTGGCTTTCTTCGTACAACAAAGCCGCTACGGAGGCCGAGCCGCGCCGATCCGATAAATTGCGTATTTGTAGGCAATGTTCGAAAGGTCCGAGCTGAATTCGCAATTCGTCGCCGATGCGGATCCCTTTAGCCGCCTTCACCCGCTCGCCGTTCACTTTGACCTTTCCCCCCGCGACCGCCTCCGCCGCCAACGAGCGCGTTTTGAAAAACCTAGCTGCCCACAACCACTTATCGATGCGAACGACAGCGCTTTTTATTTCCGTCATTCCGCCAACCACGCTTCGATTTTCGGCTGCAGATTCTCGAACGGTTGATAACCCGCTGTTAACAAATCGATCCCGCCGCGACCTTGCATCACCACTGTCGGAAATCCGGTGATACCGGCTTGCTGAGCTTGGAAAAAATGCGATTGGGTTTTTTGTTTCATGTCCTCGGTGTGAAAATCTGCGAGGAATTTTTCTGGATCGACGTTATGTCGCTGCGCGAGCGTCGCGAGTATTTCGGGACGGGTGACGTCTTCGCCTTCGGCATAGAAAGCCCGCTGCACAGATTTGAAATAAGGCAGCATCGTCGCGGCGTCGACTTCGCCGATGGTTACCACGGCGCGGCTGGGAAGTTCGGTGTCGTACACAAAACCGTCGGGCATCGCGCCGTCGAATTTAAAAGGTTGGGCGGTGCGTTCATGGACCTCGCGCCAATGACGCAAAATATCGTTGCGGAAACGCTCGGTGACGGAATCGATGGTGCCGGGCCGCAACCCGCCCAGGATTAAGCTGATCTGGAGTTGATTCTTATATGCTTCTTCGATGGCGCTGATCACCGGCGAGAACCCCCAGCACCAAGAACACATGGGATCGGCGACATACCAGAGAACGTGTTGCTCGCTCATGGTGGAAATGATGCGTCGGCGCGAACGATCGCGCAATCCGCCCCGACGCGCGTCGCGGCGTTAACGCAATATCCGCAGACCGCGTTCGGCGAAATAGCGCCGGGCGCCGGGATGAAACGGAATCGGCGAGTCACCGCGCGCCTGATTTTGTAACTCCAAATTTTGCGCCTGCACGTGCGCGGCGATGAGATCCTTCTTGTGTTCGAACAGCGCCTTAACGATGTCGTGCACCAATTTTTCATCCATGTTTTCGTTCACGACCAGCACCGTCCAGACGTCGACGGTTTTGACCGCCGTCGGTTGCTGCTGATAGGTGTTGGCGGGAATTTGTCCGTCGGTATAGATCGGACCGTAGCGCCGCAAGAGTTGCGTGACGGAACTAGCGGTTTCGAGAAAACGCAGACCAATCGCCGGATCGGCGGCCAAATCGGCAATCGCTTTGGTCGGCACACCGCCGCCCCAGAAGAACGCGTCGATTTTCTTTTCCTTCAATGCCGCGACCGCTTCAGTAATCGCCAATTCATGGCGCGCCATATCGCTGTCGGGGTCGATACCGTTAGCGACCAGTAGCCGCGTGACCATTACCGCGGTCCCGCTACCCGGATTACCGGTCGAGATACGTTTGTGACGCAAATCATCCAGCGTGCGGATGTCGGAATCTTGGGTGGTGACTAACTGCAAGCGCTCGGGATAAAACACCGCGATAGCACGAATCGGCAACGGTTTACCGAATTTGCCGTAGCCCTTAAACGCATCCCACGCCGTATCCGCCTGCGAGAAACCGATCTGCGCCGTACCGGCGGCGACGCGCTGAAGATTGTCGATCGACGCCCCAGTCGCTTCCGCTGTGGCGACGCTATCCGGAATGTTCGCCTGGATCACCTTCGCCAACGCGCCGCCCAAAGGATAATAAACACCCCCGGTCGATCCCGTGCCGATCATGATGCGGTTTTCCGCGAACGCCGCGGTGGTGAATAAGACGCCGGCGAACGCGGCGATGGAGAACACAACCCGTTTGATGGACATGGAATGATCCCTAGGAGAGAGCTTTGATAATAGTACATAGCGCGAGCCGCTCGCGGTACGCTTGGATGCCAGAATCGGAAACTCGGATGGATACTTCAATTTTGT
>JAHFQD010000209.1 GCA_023266455.1 Candidatus Muproteobacteria bacterium | reverse complement strand
GCGGAAAAGCGGAATTGTCGCGAACGAGATGCGATCGCGTTTACGAATGCGCGTTCCATGTCAGCGCCATGAATAAAATTCCGCCAATGATGACGACGGAGGTCAGCATGACGATGTCGATGAAAGGTCTACGGCGGTGATGTGGAGAATGACGTTTAAGCGGAGAAAGTGAACGCACCAGAATGAAGCGCGCTACGCCGTTAGGATCAACTTACCGGTGCTGGTCTGACGTAGGCGATATTCCCGCCCGCCATGCTCGATGATCAACTCCCCACGTGCGCCCAATAGTGTTTTGCTGCTAACGCGCGATGTGGCGCTCTCGGAAAATTCGCGAGAATCAGCGGAATTTCGCGGGATTCGGCGACTTGGGACTTGGCTGCTATCAGTCATGGCACACGTCGTTTAACGATATTGTAAATGATAATGGTTATCGTTTATAATCGTCAACCTAATTCGCGACTTTCGTCGGTCGCTTAGGAATAAACGATGTACGTGTGCATATGTCGAGCGGTAAGTGATGGTCAGATCCGAGACGCGGCCTGCCAGGGCGTGTGCTCGTTAGAAGACTTGAGCAAGTGTCTCGGCGTCGGCACCGGTTGTGGTCGCTGCCGTCAACACGCCAGCGATCTGCTAACTGAGACCTTGGCCGAGATCGGCAAACCGGTTATTTCTATCGCGCTCGCCGCATAAGCGCACTCTATTCAAGTAAATTCACGATTGCGCGATGTTGAATTCCGCCGTCACCGGCACGTGATCCGACGGCCGTTCGGCGCGACGCGGTTCGACATCGATGTGGCACCCGCGGCACTCCGACGCCAATAACGGGCTGCACAAAATGTGATCGATGCGTAAGCCCCAATTGCGCGCGAAACCGTTCAAGCGATAGTCCCACCAGGTAAAACTTTTCTCTGGTTGTTCAAAGCGACGGAACACATCCACTAAACCACCGGCGATCAATTCACGAAACGCCGCGCGTTCCGGTTCGCTGAATAACACGTCTCCTTCCCACCGCTTAGGGTTATGCACGTCCTGTTCTTCCGGCGCGATATTGAAATCGCCGAGCAAGACTAAACGTGGATAGCGCTTTAACTCCTGCGTCAAAAATCCCGTTAGCGCTTTGAGCCATTCGAGCTTGTAGGCGTACTTTACGGATTCGACGGATTCACCATTCGGTATGTAGACGTTGACGACACGCACGCCATTCACGGTCACCGCGAGAAAACGTTTTTGCACATCGGGCGCGCCGGCCAATTCGGCCACACATTCGGTAGATGCCACGCGCGCCAACGTCGCCACACCGTTATAACTTTTTTGCCCGCAATACGTGGCGATGTACCCGGTATTTTCAAACGCGGCGAGCGGAAACTCTTCGTCGATGACCTTGGTTTCTTGCAGACACAATACATCGGGCTGCGTTTGCGTCAGCCAATTCAATACATGCGGCAAGCGCACGCGTAGCGAATTTACATTCCAGGTGGCGATTTTCACGAAGTTTAAGCGGTCATGGCGCACGCTTTCGCGTACGCCGTGTTTAAAAAGATTAAGGAGTTTACTGCGTCGGCGCTAAATTGCGCTGCTCTTCCGGCGGTTTATCGGTGATTTCGATCTGCTTGCCGGTGCCGTTCTTCGGATAACCAACGAGGTCTAATTCGCTATCGAGCCAGCCGTCGGCGTACGTATTAAGAACCTTATCGCCGATGGAAATCGCCGGCACCGTCAGGCTGCCGACTTTCTTTTTCAATTCTTCCTGCAACTTGGGATCTTTCTCGACGTTCTTTTCCGCGAACGATACGCCGCGCTTCTGCAAATGCACGCGTGCCATATCGCACAAGGCGCACTTGGGAACGCTATAAAGCACGACCGGATTTTTCTTAACCAGCTCTTCGAGAGCCGTCTCTTCCGAGTTGTCGCGCTTCGGACCAACTCGTTTCTCTTCCACGCGGTAGCCGGAATTCGCTGGAGGTGGATAGTCGTGATAGGAAACGTTGCCTTGGGCATCGATCCATTTAAAAGTTCGCTGCGCTCCCACGGCGGCCCACGAGCACAGCGACACAGCGGTTAATAAAATGATCACTTCGCGTATCATGTTTTAGATCCTGAGGTACATACCACCCAACCGCTTACGATGACGCTCGCGCACCCATAAGACGCCGGCGCCAAAACCAATCCCTAGCATAGCAAACGCTAATATGATCCACCCCACCGAGAAGTCGGTATCGGTGGAAACTGGGGCTGTCTGCGCCGTGAGTTCTGGGGCTTTGACCGGTGGCGCTTCGACGCTGGCGGCGACTTGCGCCGCCTTTTCCTCGTATTCCTTAATACGCGTCTGCGCCTCGGTCAGTTCTTTGCGAACGCGGGTCAGCTCTCCCTGCGTCCGATCGAGTTGCGGTCGCGCCGGCGGTGCGTTCGTCAGAAAGCGCGCTTCGACCCAACCTTCGGCACCCTGGGCGTCGCGCACTTGCACGAAACTGTCGGCGCGATCGAGCACTTCCATCGCCGCGCCGCCTTCCACGGTCTTGACCACCGGGCTGCCCTCGGCGAAGGCGGCACGCAACGCAATCGGCAAGCGTTCGGTGACGTACAGCGTTTCCGCGTGTGCGGAAAGGGTGGCCAATAGCAACAACGTCCCAAGCAGCGTGCGCATCATTTTCCCGTTAAGCGGTTAATCCGGAATGGCGTAACAGCGCGTCGATCGTCGGTTCGCGCCCGCGAAATTTAACAAACAGTTCCATGGGTTCGTGCGAACCGCCTTGTTCCAAAATGTTATGCAAGAATTCGAGCCCCGTGGTTCGGTCGAAAATGCCGCGCTCTTCGAACTTGGAAAACGCGTCGGCGGACAACACTTCGGCCCATTTGTAACTGTAGTACCCGGCGGCGTAACCGCCGGCGAAGATATGACTGAATCCATTTTGGAATCGGTTGAACGCCGGTGGGATCACGACCGCGACTTCGCGGCGAACGTTGTCGAGCAACGCTTGGATATCGGGTTGCGCCTCGATGTGAATGCGCATATCGAACAACGAGAATTCGATCTGTCGCACGCACTGCATGCCCGACTGAAAATTCTTCGCCGCGCGCATTTTCCGATACATCTCTTCGGACAGCGGCGCACCGGTTTCATAATGACCGGAAATCAAATCGAGTGCTTCGCGTTCCCAACACCAGTTCTCCATGAACTGCGACGGCAGTTCGACCGCGTCCCACGCCACGCCATTGATGCCGGCGACGCCGACGTAATCAATGAGCGTCAACATGTGATGCAGGCCGTGGCCGAATTCATGGAATAACGTTTCGACTTCGTCATGCGTCAATAACGCCGGTTTGCCATCGACCGCCGGAGCGAAATTGCACGTGAGATATGCCACCGGCACTTGCACGTTCGACGCGCGACGTTTGCGTGAAATGCAGTCGTCCATCCATGCGCCGCCGCGCTTGTTAGCGCGCGCGTACAAGTCCATATAGAAACGGCCGCGCACGACATCGGCGGCGTCGCGAATTTCGTAGACGCGCACGTCGGCGTGCCAGGTATCGATGTTTTTAATTTCGCGGATGTCGACGCCGTACAAACGGCGCACGACTTCGAACATGCCGGGCACAACGCGCGTCTCCGGAAAGTACGGTCGCAATTCTTCTTGGGAAATGGCGTAACGCGCCTGCTGCAGTTTTTCCGAGTAATACGGAATATCCCAAACTTCCAAGGCGGAAACCTGATGTTGTTCGCGCGCGTACGCGTGCAGCGCTTCGAGATCGCGTTGCGCGTACGATTTCGCCTTCACCGTCAGATCGCGCAGAAATTCCATCACCTGCGGCACGGACTTGGCCATGCGGGTTTGCAAGGCATACTCGGCGTAATCGCCGAAACCCAACAAGCGCGCGGCTTCGGCGCGCAGCGCGAGGATGCGTTGCATCGTCGGACCGTTGTCCCATTTGCCGGCGTTGGGACCGATTTCAGAAGCGCGCGTGACGAAGGCTTCGTACATTTGCCGGCGCAGTTCGCGATTATCGGCGTAGGTCATCAGCGCGATGTAGGACGGCGCTTCGAGGTTGAAACGCCAACCTTCTTTTTCTTTCTCGCGCGCGCTTTGGCGTGCCATCGCGCGCGCCGATTCCGGTAGACCCGCGAGATCGGCTTCGTTCGTCAACAGCAAATCCCAAGCGTCGGTGGCGTCGAGCACGTTATCCGAATATTTGCTCGACAGCGTCGATAATTCGGTTTGAATTTCTTTAAAGCGTTTTTTCT
>JAHFQD010000208.1 GCA_023266455.1 Candidatus Muproteobacteria bacterium | reverse complement strand
GAAATTCGTCGGCACGGTGGTGTTCCCCAAAACAGATACGAATTCCGAAGACGCGAAACTTTGGGCGATTCTCGCCTCTGAAATGGGCGCCAATCCCGGCAATTGGGTGCGCGATAGAGCGAACGCGATCAAAGAGCCCGCCACCGATTTCGAGACCGCACGTAAGTTCGCGTATCGACTGAGCCAAGCGGGGCGCGGCGTATTACCGGAAGCACAGTATCAATCGGTATTTGCCAGCGGGAAAATCGATGCCGCATTAGCGCAGGAGTTGAAGAAACGGTTCGACGAGAAGAAGAAGCTGGGCCATATCGACTGCGCGCCTAGCGGATAATTTATTCAAGCACGTTAAGCGAGCGTAAGAAGGTTTCGACGCCGTCGGTGTAAACGCCGGCGGTACCGAGATCGCGGTTGACCGCCGCGTGCGAGAGTGCGACCGGCAGCACCGTTACCTTGCCACCTGTGACCGCAGCTTTTTCCGCGAATTGCCGCGCTTCCGGGCAAGGCTGGCTACGTTTCGACGAACAGACAATCAACATCGGTGCCGGGGTTCCGGTCAGTCGATGCAGTGGCGAGGCCGAACGCCAGTATTCCGATTTCGAACCGAAAGCGTTGTCGTAAAGTCGCAGGTGTTTCGTTCCCATAATCGCCGTGACATCCAACGCGGCGCTATCCAACGGTATCGTCCCGAGCCAAGGTTTGGCGCCTTGGGCCGCGGCGATGGCGGGGTCCGCGGCCAAGAGCGCGACCAGATGTGCGCCGGCGGAATGACCCATTAGCACGATACGTGTCGGATCGCCGCCCCAGGCTGTGGCGCGTTGTTGCACCGTGGCGAGCGCACGCGCAACGTCGTTCGCTTGTTCCAACGGATCGGTTTTCGGCAGCATGCGGTAGTTCGCCGATACGATGATCACGCCGCGTGGCAGCCAACGCGCGATTTTGTTTTCCACGACGCCGGCTGAATTTTTATCGCCGTAGCGCCAACCGCCGCCGTGCACCATTAAGATGATCGGCGCTTTTTTCGCCTCGCGCGGCGCATAGACGTCCATGCGCTGCGCTGCCTCGGGGCCATAAGCGACGTCGCGTTGGACTTTCGCGTTCGCCGGCGGAGCGACTTTGCTCATCGGTTCAACGGCGCTGATTTCATCCGACGCACCGACGTGAAACGCCGGCAAGAGGAAAGCGATGATGCTTAAAAAATTGGCGATACGGTTCATTAAGACCCCGGGATTATTTCTTGTATCAGGTAGATAACGTCTGCCACAGTGTTTGGTTTACCTTCATAAAGGTAGGGTGGGCGTAGCTCACGTGTTTTTCCGGGGTTCGTATCCGCGTGGACTACGCCTATTCTACGTTTTTTTTAAAATGGGCGACCGTTCGCGCCATTCCGCCAACGCCTGTTCGCGCTGCGCCGCTTCGCGCAAGAGATGCGCGCGCATTGGCGCTTCGAGACGTGGATTGGAAAAAGCATGCGCGCTAATCATTTGCATCGGTTCGAAACCGCGCGCGATTTTGTGTTCGCCGCCGGCGCCACCTTCGAACACCGCGATGCCGCGGCGGATGCATTCTTCGATCGAATGATAAAAACAGACGTTGAAATGCAAGTAACGGTGTTCTTCGAAACAACCCCAATAGCGGCCGTAGAGATGCGTCGGTGTCGCGAGATTGAAAGCGCCGGCGACAATCTCGCCGCTGCGGCGCGCCGTGACGACTTCGAGCGGCGCGCTGTAGCGGGTGAAGACGCGTTCGTAAAACGCTTGATTGAGCCAAGCGCGCCCCCAACGTAGTTTGTCGATCGTCGAACGATGAAGCCGATAAACCAGTTCCGCCCACGCTAGCGGATCGCGCGCGATTTCATCGCCGCGCACGGTCTCCAGCACGATGCCTTGTTCCGCCGGCGCGCGCCGTTCGCGCTTTAATTGATTGCGTCGCTTGGAATCGAAGCGCGACCAAAATTGATCTAGATCGCGATAGTTTTGGTTGCGCCAGTGGTATTGGAAATCGACGCGGCGCGTCCAACCCGCGGTTTCAAGCGCGCCTGCTTCCTCAGCGTGGCAATAGAGAACTTGCGTGACATGACAGCCTTCGGTATGCGAAAGCGCTCGTGCTGCGTTAATAAGCAGAGAGACGCATTCACTGGTTGGTTCACCGGCACGCACTAGGAAACGCCGACCGGTCACTGGTGTGAACGGCACACCGATGACGAGTTTGGGGTAGTAGGGGATTCCTGCGCGTAAGGCAGCGTCGGCCCAGTCCCAGTCGCGAGAAAAATCGCCGTCGCTGGTGTCTTTGATGTAGGCCGGTGCCGCCGCGACCAGTTCGTTGTCGCGCCATAACGTGAGGTGTCGCGGTTGCCAATCGGTGCCGTCACCGACGCAGCCAGCGGCTTCGAAGGCTTCAAGCCAGGCATGCGCCACGAACGGGTCGCTCGCGGCGTCGGACAACGCGTTCCAGGCTTGCGCTGGAATTTCAGCAAGGGAATGAATGTACTTGACGGTCAACATAGCGGTGAGAGCCGATTATCCAGCAGGCATGACGTTTTCGTCGGCACGAACTACAATTTCTTCAGGCGCATAAACGCAAAAAATCAAAGGTCAGAGTCAGTATGGGCAAGCTCGTTATTAAATTCAAAGGCAGAGTCGTCAACGAAATCAATCTACGCTTGGGCGAAACCAAGATTGGACGTAAGCCGGGGAGCGATATCGTGCTTGACGATCCCATCGTCAGCGGCGAACACGCGATCGTCAAAACAGTCGGTCTTAAATCCACCATCGAAGATCTCGGCAGTAAGAACGGCACTTTTATCGGTAACGATCGTGTGAAGCAACGCGAATTGAAACACGGCGATACTCTCATCATCGGCGGCTACGCGCTGACCTATCGCGACGAGGCGAATTTCGACGCGCCGGTGGCGGCGAAACCGGCGACGTCCGCGGGAAGGGCCTCCTTGCAGAACGTGACCACCGAGCTCGTGAGTTTCGGACATTTGGTCGCGATTGAAGGGAAGGACAAGGATAAACGCGTGCCGTTGATTCAAGACGTCGTGACTATCGACAACCCCGGCAAGAATCCGGCGAAGATTACGCGCACCCCCGACGGATATTTATTGGAAGCCGAGGTTGGACCCGGCCAGCCGCGGCTCAACGATAAACCGATTCCGCCGGGCGGGGAGTTGCTTAATCGCGGCGACATCCTCGACGTCGCGGGTACGAAATATAGATTTTTCTAAACAGTCTCAGGAGAGACGGCAGCCGCCTTCGTTCTCCGGACGAAACGCTTCGTTTGCCGGAATGACGCCAAGCAGTTTCAGATAATCCCACGGCGCTTTCGATTCGGTCGGTTTTTTCACTTCGAATAAATACATCGGATGAATCTTGCGACCGTCGCGGCGTATGCGACCGTCGCCGAAGAGCGCGTCGCTCGTCGGCATTTCTTTCATCTTGGCGACGACTTTAAGTCCGTCGTCGGAGCGCAAGGCGTCGACCGCTTTTAAATAATGCGCAATCGAAGCGTAAACGCCGGCTTGAAGTTGCGTCGGCATCTGATGGTGGCGTTCGAAAAAACGCTGCGACCACGCACGTGTTTTCGGATTGAGATCCCAATAGAACGCCGAGGTGAAAAATAAACCTTGAGCTTTTTCCAGGCCGATGGTGTGAATATCGGTATCGTTCACCAGTAACGCCGCGAGATGTTGGCCGCTTTTGATGATGTCCAAGTCGGCAGCTTTTCTTACGCTGTTGATCATATCGGCGCCGCCGTTGGCGAGCGCAATGATGCGCGCTTTGGATTCTTGTGCTTTCTTTAAATTCGGCGATACATCGATGGTGTTCAACGGGTGGAGCGAAGTGCCGAGCACTCGACCTTGTACTTTGAAAATCGCGCTTTCCGTATCGCGTTGCAGCGTGTGACCGAATACGTAATCGACAGTTACGAAATACCACGTGTTACCGAAACGTTTGCCGATGACCGAACCGGCGCCGTTGGCGAGCGCCCAGGTGTCATAGGTCCAGTGCACGGTGTTCGGCGAGCAGGCTTTGCCGGTTAAATCTGAGGTAGCGGCGCCCGAGAGCAACAAGGTTTTGTTGGTGCCACGTACCATTTCGTTGATCGCGAGCGCGACGCTCGAGTTGGGTATATCGGCGATCGCGTCGACTTTATCGGTATCGAACCATTTACGTACGATGCCGGTGCTGGTTTCGACGTTGTTCTTGATATCGCCGATGAGCAGCTCGACTTTCAGACCTTTTTTG
>JAHFQD010000207.1:699-4249 GCA_023266455.1 Candidatus Muproteobacteria bacterium | reverse complement strand
TTCGATATTGAATTCGAAATAACCGTGGTCCTGATAATAATTTCGCAAGCGTTCGAGATCGCCCGACAGTTTCTGTTTCGAATATTTATCGCGCGATGAAAACAACGCCCACCACGGCGCCGGTCCGAGTTCGAATAAATCGAGCAACTCGTCGTGGTCGAACACGGTGTTGCCGACGATGTTGATGTCTTGAATCCGCGCCGTCTGGCCTTCGGCGACGTCAATCTGCACGTCAACGCGGTTGCGTTCGAGCGGCGTTACCGTGGGACGAATCAACACGGCATAGTACCCGCGCGAAAAATATTGCGAGCGCATTTCCTGCTCGACGCGGTCGAGCAGCGACTTGTTGTAAACGCGTCCTTCGGCGAGGCCGATTTCTTTAAGCGCTTTTTTTAAATCGTCTTCGGAAATTTCGTTCGTGCCGGTGATGTGGATGGAGGCGATCGATGGCCGTTCCACGACTTGCACCACGAGCACGCCACCTTCGCGCTCGAAACGCACGTCTTTAAAAAATCCGGTTTTGAACAACGCGCGAATACCGTCTTGCGACAGTTTTTCCGTCAGCGTGTCGCCGACTTTAACCGGCAGATAATTGAATACCGTACCGGGATTGATACGTTGTAGTCCCTCGACGCGAATATCTTTGACGAGGAACGCTTCCAGCGCATGCACCGCCGATACGGGCAATACGCAACAAAGCAACGCGAAAAGCTTGCGATTCATCCGTGGCGCTCTATCGTTCTAGTTATTTACCAGCGGAAAATCCGCGTTATGTCGTTGTACAACGCTAAAATCATCAATGCCGCGAGTAACACGACACCGACGCGCTGCCCCGCCTCCATCACCCGCATCGACAGCGGTTTTCCTTTGATGGCCTCGATGACGTAATACAACAAATGTCCGCCGTCGAGCACGGGAACCGGCAACAGATTGAGCACCGCCAAACTGATGCTGATCACTGCCAGGAACATAATGAAATGATTGAACCCAATCTTGGCCGAAACACCGGCGTACTGAGCGATCGTCAACGGGCCGCTCAAGGTTTTGGTAGACACCTCGAGCAGAACCATCCGATAAAGCATTTCTAACGTCAGCCACGACATACCCCAGCACTCGGAAACGCTCTCGCCCAGTGCGGTGCCGAACGACATACGCATCGTCGTGCGCATCGAAGCCGGGAACTCCGCGAACTGCGGACGAATATTGATGCGCCCGATCGAGCGCTCGCCGTCGGTCACCGCGTCCGGCACCACGTCGAATTCGCGCGACGCGCCGGCGCGTTCAACTTCCAAGTGAATCGATTTGCCAGCACTCGCGCTGATAACTTTGACGATTTCTTCCCACGACGAAACCGGCGTCTTATCGATCATGCGGATCCGATCGCCAACTTCCAGACCGGCACGCATGGCCGGGCCTTCGTCGAGTTTGCCGATGACAGGTAGTACTTCAGGGAAATAACCGATGAGGCCAATACCGCGTTCGATCAGAGAAGCGCCGATATCTTTGCCGGAGAAACGCGATAAATCGAGTACGCGTGTTTGTTCACGACCATCCGGATCGCGCACGTCGACTTGCACGTGTTTGCGATCCAGCGCGCGCTGAAAAAGATACAGTCGCCGCTGATCCCAGGTCAGCACCGGCTTTCCGTCCATGGCGATAATTTCATCGCCGGGGCGAAACCCGGCTTGCTGCGCCACGGATCCTTCGAGTACCTGCCCCACGACCGGCTTAATGCCTTCGACGCCAGTCACGAAAATGAACCAATACGCCAATATGGCGAACAATAAATTGAACATCGGTCCGGCGACGACCACGGCGATGCGCTTCCATACCGGCTGCCGGTTGAACGCGCGATGGCGTTCGCGCTCGGGAACGTCGCCCTCGGTTTCATCCAGCATTTTCACATAACCGCCGAGCGGGATGGCGGCGATTACGATCTCCGTTTGATCGCGGCCGACACGCCGTTTCCACAAAGCCTTGCCGAAACCGACGGAGAAGCGCAGCACCTTGATACCCAAGCGGCGTGCGACCCAATAATGGCCGAATTCGTGGACGACGATGAGAACACCGATGGCGACGATGAATGACACGACATAAAGCAAAATATCGATCATGGGGTTGTCTCTACAAGGCTCCTTGGCGTCGGCGTTGAACGCCGCCGGAAATATATTCGCGCGCGATGTCGCGCGCTTGTGCATCGTCGGTCAATACGTTTTCCAACGTCGGCTCGACGAGCCGCGCGTGGCTCAACGTATGTTCGATAATGCGCGGGATGTCGGTAAAACCGATATGGCGATCCAGAAATGCCTGCACCGCGATTTCGTTGGCGGCGTTTAGCATAACAGGTGTCGTCCCGCCGCGCTGCGCCGCCGCGTACGCGAGATCCAAACATGGGAAACGCGCGCGGTCGGGCGCGAAAAATTCGAGTCGCGTGAGCGTGGTCGGATCGAGCGCGGCCACACCGGATTCGATGCGATCCGGCCACGCGAGCGCGTGCGCGATCGGCACGCGCATGTCGGGGTGACTCATTTGCGTCAACACCGAACCATCGTCGTACTCCACCATCGAATGCACGATGCTCTGCGGATGCACCACGACCTCAATTCGTTGCGCGTCAACGCCGAAGAGCCAACTGGCCTCGATGACTTCCAATCCCTTGTTCATCAACGTCGCCGAGTCGACCGAAATTTTTCGCCCCATGGCCCACGTCGGATGCGCGCACGCTTGCTCGGGCGTAACCGTCGCGAGTTCCTGCGCGGGGGTATTGCGGAACGGACCGCCGGAACAAGTTAAAAATATTCGCCGCGCCGGTGCACGATCCCCGGGAATGAATCCATGCGGCAAACATTGGAAAACGGCGTTATGTTCACTGTCGACGGGCAACAGCGTAGCGCCGCTGCGGCGCGCCTCGTCGATGAAAAGCTTGCCGCACATGACCAGCGGTTCTTTGTTCACGAGCAACACGCGTTTGCCGGCGCGCACCGCGGCCAACGTCGGCAACAGACCGGCAGCGCCGACAATCGCGCTGACTACGATCGGTACTTCGGTGTGCGTCGCGATTTCGTCCAGCGCCTGCGGCCCGGCCGACACTTCGGTGGCGATATTTTCAGCGCGCAATATTTTCTGCAAACGATCGGCAGCGTCGGCATCGAGCATCACCGCGATACGCGGCCGAAAACGCCGACATTGTTCCAACATGCGTTCGACTTGCGTATGACCGCTGATGGCGAATACGTCGAAGCGCGCGGGATGCCGAGCGATCACATCGAGCGTGGCTAGACCGACGGAGCCGGTGGCGCCGAGAATCGTGACGTTTTGTTTAGTGAGCTTGCTCATGCGGGACGAAACAATCCTTGCCAACCGAGCGCGAATACCGGCAGCGCCGCGGTCAGGGCGTCGATGCGATCGAGCATACCACCGTGCCCAGGCAACATCCGCCCGCTGTCTTTAACGCCGGCGATGCGCTTGAACGCGCTTTCCACCAAATCGCCAAGCACGGAAAATAGCGCCGTGACGACCGCGAGCAGTATCCATTCGATCAGCGCCAGCC
>JAHFQD010000207.1:0-689 GCA_023266455.1 Candidatus Muproteobacteria bacterium | reverse complement strand
ATGCCGCCGGCGACGCCTTCCCGAGTTTTACCGGGACTGATAGTCGGCGCTAATTTTGTTTTGCCGAAAAAGTGCCCGGCGAAATAAGCCATCGAATCCGCGACCCAAACCACGACCAACGCGAACAACAAAACGTTGGGGCTCGAGGGATCGAAGGCATGTAGAACGTAAGTCGCGAGCCATGCGGGAACCAAAATCACGAAACCAGCAACCGCGCGCGTCGCGCGCGCCGGCAACCGTCCTCGGTTGATATCTGGACAACGCACCAGTTCAACCAAGAAAAGAATCCACGCGATGGCGGCAAGCGCCAATACGACAAACGTCGATTGATCGCCGCCCACATAAACCAACGCGCAAGCGCCGATCAACAAACCGACGTAGATCAACCGCGAGGCGATTTGGCGTAATCCCATTAATGCGGTCCACTCCCACGCGCCCGCGGCGATGAATAATCCAAAAAAAACGCCGAGCCAAACTGAAGGGAAATAAAACAACGCCCCTAGCAGCAAGGGGATCAACACGGCGGCCGTCAAGATGCGCAGACTAAGCATGCCGCGCGCTCTCGATTTGTTCGCCGGTCAAACCGAACCGACGTTGGCGTCCGGCGTACCATGCGAGCGCCTGTTCAAATTCGTCGCGATTGAAATCCGGCCACAAAGTCGGCGTGAAGTACAACTCGGTGTAAGCAA
>JAHFQD010000206.1 GCA_023266455.1 Candidatus Muproteobacteria bacterium | reverse complement strand
TAAATCGGAAGCGCAGAAACGCGGACTCATGGTTTATCCCATGGGCGGCACCATCGACGGTCGCTCGGGCGATCACATCTTGCTGGCGCCACCGTTCATTTGCACCGCCGAACAGATCGACGCCATCGTCGAACGTCTGGGCGACGCAGTCGACGCGGCCACATCCGGTATCGATATCCAACAAGAAGTCCAACTGCTGCCGAACTAATGCCGCACATCGCTTATAAACCGCTGGACACGCAGGAACCGAAAGAACTCGTCGCCGCGATCCGCACTCGTCGCGGCGGGACGTTGTTGAATTTGGATCGCATGCTGTTGCACAGCCCGCCGTTCGCGCGCGGTTGGAACGCGTTCCTCGGCGAAGTGCGCACCGGTTTGGCGCTGTCGCCGAAACTGCGCGAACTCGCGATTTGCGTCGTGGCGATTTTGAATAAAGCCGAATACGAGTTTCACCACCACGCGCCGGAATTTCAAAAAGCCGGCGGCACGGCGGCGCAAGTGGAAGCCATGCGGCGTTTGCCAGGAACCGTCGCCGATTCATTCGACGCCGCCGAACGCGCGGTGATTCAGTTAACGATCGAGATGACGCGCAACATCCAAGTCACTCCCGCGACGTTCGCGGCGATCAAAGCCGCGTTGCCGACGGACCAGCACGTCGTTGAATTGGTAGGCGCGATCGCGACCTACAACATGGTCTCGCGGTTTCTCGTGGCGCTCGACGTTACGCCGGAATAACGACGCTCAGCTGAAAAACAGCCAAGTCGTTAACGCGAATAACGGCAGTAGGATCGTTCCGGACCAAAACATAAAGCCAAAGAAACTCGGCATACGCACACCGCGATGCTGCGCGATGGCTTTCACCATGAAGTTCGGCGCGTTGCCGATGTACGTATTGGCGCCCATGAATACCGCACCGGCGGAAATCGCCGCCAAGGTCGTCGCCATCGGTCCCATCAGTTGTCGCGCGTCGCCGCCGGCCAAATTGAAAAACACCAAATACGTCGGTGCATTATCGAGAAAACTCGACAGCGCGCCGGCCAACCAAAAATACGCCGGATCGATCGGCTTCCCATTATCAGCGGTTACCAATTTCACCAACGGCGCCAACGCGCCGTCGACGCCGGCTTGCAGAATGGCGATGACAGGAACGATCGTGACGAAGATGGCGGCGAACAGTTTGGCCACTTCGACAATCGGCTCCCAACTAAAATGATTCTCTTCATGCACCTTGCGCGGCGTCGTGAAATACGACAGCGCCGCGATCGCCAATAACGCCAGATCCCGTACCGCGTTTTGCAACTCGATCATCGTACCGGCGAGATTGAAAGACACCTCCGGACGCCATACGCCGGAGAGCAACACCACGCCGACAACGGCGCCGAGCAAAATCAAATTGCGTTTACCGTCCAATCCCAAACGACTGTCCGGCGTCGGATCGGACTGTGCTGGAAGTTTGTCTTCCTTTCGATAGAAGTGACGATCTAAAAAATAAAATATCAGCAGTAAGCAACCCGTCAGGAATAACGTCGGCAGCAACAAATGACGCGCGGTCCAGAAAAAATCCACGCCGGCGAGAAATCCTAAAAACAACGGCGGGTCACCGAGCGGCGTGAGCGAACCGCCAACGTTGGCGACGAGAAAAATAAAAAACACCACGACGTGCGCGTTGTAACGACGGCTATCGTTGGCGCGCAGTATCGGCCGGATCAACAGCATCGCGGCGCCGGTTGTGCCCGTCCAACTGGCGAGACCGGTTCCGATCGCTAGCAAACCGGTATTCATGCCTGGCGAGCCGTGCAGATTTCCATGCAAACGAATGCCGCCGCAAACGGTGAACAACGCCAGTAGCAAAATGATGAAAGGAAAGTACTCAAGCAACAACGTGTGCAATAGGAGATGCGACGTTTGACCGACGCCGTACATCGCTGCGAACGGCGCCGCAAACAACAGCGCCCAAACCGCGGCGATTTTTCCGTAGTGATGGTGCCACAAGTTAGCAGCGAGCAAAGGCAGCAATGCGATGGAAAGTAAAACACCGACGAAGGGCGTGGCCCAAATCAAACTCAGCGTCGCACCGTCGATATCCGACGCGGACGCCGACGATGAAGCAGCGATTAATACGAAAGCGAGGAACCACGAACAGATCGGCAGCAAACGATCGGACATGCAAATTCCTTTTCTATATAGAACTCTTCTTCAGTGCGGATTTAGGTCGGAAAGACTTTACCACGTCATCGCGCGTCTCCAAGTAAGGCCCGCCGATGAGATCGATGCAATACGGCACGGCGGCGAAAATCCCGTCGAGCGTTTCTTTAATCGCTTTCGGTTGCCCCGGTAGATTGATCACCAACGACGTTCCGCGAACCACGCCCACCTGACGCGACAAGATCGCCGTCGGCACGTACTTCAAACTCACTGCCCGCATTTGCTCACCGAACCCGGGCAATATCTTATCGGCGATAGCGAGCGTGGCCTCGGGCGTGACATCGCGCAGCGCCGGACCAGTACCGCCCGTAGTAACAACCAGACAGCACGCCGATACATCGCACAATTCTTTAAGTGCGCGTTCGATTTCTGGTTGCTCGTCCGGCACCAACCGCGTAACGGATTCCCAAGGGGTCGACAACGCGCTAGCGAGCCATTCCACAATGGCGGGGCCGCTCAAATCTTTATACTCACCGCGGCTGGCGCGATCCGAGACGGTAACGATTCCAATCCGTGCTTTTTGCATGGTCATGTTGAGAAAACGCCATTATTAAAAAATGGCCATTATCGGCCCTTTATCAATCCACACAATCGTGCAGAAACCGCTATTTTTTGGCCGTAACCGACCCGTTTATCGGTTATCGCCAGCCTGTAGTCGCCAAGCAAGCTTTCAACGCATAACGCCTTGTGCCGTCTTTCTATACTCAATGAGATAGGGAATACGGATCAACCCCAACTGACTCAGGGGGCGTCTCATGGCTACTCGCAGTATCTACCACAAAGCATGCCCGGCTTGCGCAGCATTGATCGAAGTAAGCCTCGATCAATGCCACTGCGGCTATTCATTTTCATCGGTCATCGAGAATGGCGAATTGATGACCGAAGAACAAACCTTGCGTGACGAAGAACTCCTCACGGAATATTTGAACGCCCGTATCGGGCAAGCCGTGACGGAATTACAAACAGTGCAAAAGATCCTCTCCGAAGATCCAAAAAATATGGAGAAGGCTAACAAGCTCATGCAAGCGTTCATGCAAGTGCACGAACTTCGCACAGAGTTAGAAATGCAAACCACCAAATTGGAACAAGCGAAAGAAGCGATACGCGTCGCGCGCCAAGAACGTGGAGAAGAAGGTTTGGACGTGGCCATCGAGTCCGCCGAACCAACCGATGAATTCCGCACCGCGCAGTCGGCCAAGGCGGGCAAGATCATGCAGGAAACGGACATCAAGATGAAAGATTGTCCGAAGTGCCGTCAAACGTTGCCGGAACCGGCCGTTCTCTGTTTCTGTGGTTTCCGCTTCTCGACCGGCGAATCGACTCTGCCGAAAACGGCAGAGGAAGCACCCGCGCCATTATCGCGTTCGACACCTAACCGACGCTAAATCGTCGAGATACAAAATAAAAAGCCCCGCATATGCGGGGCTTTTTTTATAGAGCGTAGAGAAGTTTTACCAACTCGGTGTAAACGTCGTCGTCGTAACGCTCGAAAGCGAGAGCGGTACCTTCCGCCTGCGAGCTCACCACGATGGCGGGAATGCGCAATTCGGTCGGCCGCGCCTGATCGCGATAGTTATATCGCAGCACGACTTCGACATACGTGCCTGGCGCCGGTCCCGGCGCGCCGACATCGATGAACGTACCGGTCAGGCTGAGATCTCGCACATGCCATGCCGCCGAATAAGTAACGCCATAATTGATCACCGCGTATAACGGCACCGAACGCCGCAGACTGAGACGCCATTCGGGCTCGGTGGTGTCGTCCGCACGGTTTTGCCGCGCTTCGACAACGCGGGTTAGCCAGAACTGCGAATCCGCCGGTTCCATCGGCGTGGTACGGGGCAATTTTCTATCCATGAGATCGCCTCTCGGAAAGGGGTAACTATAAACAATAGTCCGATCGCCGCCCTTCCCCCTACCGCCGGGCGTGCGTGGAAAACCATTCATCGCGGCCGGGGAAAACTACTCGTCGGTAACGCAGCCCTGCGAAGCGTCTTTGACGTTTTTGATGTACTTATACAGCGTTCCGCGTGTGGCCTTGTACGATAGCGCT
>JAHFQD010000205.1 GCA_023266455.1 Candidatus Muproteobacteria bacterium | reverse complement strand
CCGTGGCGACAACGACGATGGTGTACGCCATCGCGCCGCTTTCTTCGAGTTTGCGGATGACGTTCTTCACCGTCGAGGCTTTTTGGCCGATGGCGACGTATACGCAGAAGAGATCTTTACCCTTCTGGTTGATGATGGCGTCGATGGCGACGGCGGTCTTGCCCGTTTGACGGTCACCGATGATCAATTCGCGCTGGCCGCGTCCGATCGGCACCATGGAATCAATCGACTTCAGACCGGTTTGCACCGGCTGCGATACCGATTTACGTTCGATAACACCGGGCGCGATCTTTTCAATCGGGTCTTTCAGTTTGGCGTTGATCGGACCTTTGCCGTCGATTGGTTGACCGAGCGCGTTAACCACGCGACCGATAAGTTCCGGACCGATCGGCACTTCGAGAATGCGGCCCGTGCACTTGACGGTGTCGCCTTCGGAGATGTGTTCGTAGTCGCCCAAGATAACGACGCCAACGGAATCGCGCTCCAAGTTCAGCGCCACGCCGAAGGTGTTCTTCGGAAATTCCAACATTTCGCCTTGCATAACGTCGGCCAGACCGTGGACGCGGCAAATGCCGTCGGTCACCGTGACGACGGTGCCTTCGGTGCGCACGGTGGCGGCGAATTGAATTTTCTCGATCTTGGCTTTGATCAGATCGCTGATTTCGGACGGGCTGAGCTGTTGCATGTTTGAAAACTCCTAATTCAAAAGCGCGGCTGCCATGGTGGCAAGTTTTCCGCGCACGGACGCATCGATTACTTCATCACCGACGGCGATGGTGACGCCGCCGATGAGTTCTGGGTTAACGCTGACACTGGGCTTGAGCTTGCACTTGAAGCGCGGCTCGATGTCAGTAATGAGTTGCTTCACCGCTTTATCGTCGAGCGGGAACGCCGACGTGATGTACGCCTGCTTCACGCCTTCGTGTTCGTCTTTAAGTTCAGCGAACAACTGATAAATCTCGGGCAACACCAGCAAACGCTCGTTATCGACCAACAGGCGCACGAAATTTTTCTGTTCGTCGCCGACTTTACCGGCGATGTCGAGAAAAAATTGTACGATTTGCTCGGACGCCACCTTCGGATTACCGGCGATGTCGCGCGTACGCGCATCGGCCGCAACGAGTGCCATGCGCCCGAGTGCTTCCTGCCAACCGTCGAGCGCCTTGAGCGTGTTGGCGAGACGAAACGCCGCTTCCGCATAAGGCCGAGCCAAAGTCAGATTTTCAGCCACTATCGTCTCCCAATCATGTCTTTGTTGGAACAAAGATCATAAGAAGAGCTGCGCTTCGTTCGTACATTCATAAGACGGTTATCGCAGTTCCTGCTTGAGGTCGGACAAAAGTTCGATGTGCTTCTTGGCGTCGATTTCGCGACGCAAAATACGCTCGGCGCCAGCGACAGACAGTTGCACTACGCGCTCACGCAATTCTTCTTTCGCACGCTGAACGGCAACCGCCGCTTCTTTCTCGGCGGCAGTGCGCGCTTGCGCAATGATGCGCGTGGCTTCTTGACGTGCCTCGTCGACAATTTGCGCCGCCTGCTTTTCGGCGATGCCACGAAACTCAGCGCCGGACTCACGCGCCTTGCGTAACTCGTCGGTGGCCTTCTTCTGCGCGATATCTAATTCCAACTTGCCACGCTCGGCAGCCGCAAGACCTTCGGCAACACGCTTGCGACGCTCTTCCATCGCGCTCATCAGCGGCGGCCACACGTACTTCATCGTAAGCCAAACGAAGAGCGCGAAGCTCAACATCTGACCTATTAGTGTGATTCCGATATTCACGTTCGACGCTCCAACAACGAGTTACGTAGGTTGTACCGCTTAGTGTCCAGCGGCGGCTTTGAGAGCGGCCACGAACGGGTTGGCGGTGGTGAACCACAGCGCCAGACCGACACCGATCATGGTTACCGCGTCGAGCAAACCGGCGACGATGAACATCTTCACTTGCAGCGCCGGAACCATTTCCGGTTGACGCGCGGCGCCTTCCAAGAACTTGCCGCCGAGCAGACCGAAACCGATAGCGGTCCCGAGCGCGCCCATGCCGAGAATGATACCCACCGCGATCGCGGTCATGCCGTACAGAGTTTCCATTGCTTATCTCCGAAAAATTAATATAAAAAAACTAAAAAATTATTAATGGCTGTCCTCGTGCGCCATGGATAGGTACACGATGGTCAACACCATGAAAATAAACGCCTGCAACGTAATAACGAGAAGATGGAAGATCGCCCAGCCGAGCTGTAATACGCCGGCGAACGGTCCTAACAACCAACCAGCGCCGTAGAGCAGCGCGATCAAAATAAAAATCATTTCACCGGCGTACATGTTGCCGAAAAGACGTAACGCCAACGATACCGGCTTAGCGATGAGCTCGACGATGTTAAGAATGAGGTTCGCGGGCATCAGGTACGGTCCGAACGGATGCGTGAAGATTTCCTTGGCGAAGCCGCGCAGACCTTTTACTTTGAAACTGTAAAAAATAATCAGCAGGAACACCGACAACGACAATCCGAACGTCGCGTTCAAATCGGTGGACGGCACCACGCGCAAATAGGCGTGATGCGGGTCATGGCCGGTAGCGCCATAAATTTGTTGCCACGCTTGAGGGAACAAATCCACAGGCACGACGTCCATCGCGTTCCACAGAAACACCCAGCAGAAAATCGTCAGCGCTAACGGCGCGATCACCGGATTGCGACCGTGGAAAATATCTTTCACTTGTTTGTCGACGAACTCGACCATGATTTCCGCGAAATTCTGCAGCGGTCCCGGCACGCCGGCCGTGGCGCGGCGCGCGGCGAGAATCAAGACGGTAAGAAACGCGACGCCGAGAATAAAAGAGAAAAAAAGCGTATCGACGTTGACGGCTTTGATTCCGTCACCCACCGTGAAATTCGTCAGGTGATGGACGATGTACTGCGTCGGCGTCAAGCTTTCAGTGGCCATATATCGATCTAGGTGGTGACGGGCGCCGAAGGCTTGAGTAGCGCCGCCCAATACACCAAGAGCGTCGCGCCGTACCCGAGCAACAACGGCACAAAAGATAATTGAAGAACCAGGAACGCACCGAGGAACATCACGGCAGTCAGGATAATCTTCATGGTTTCAGCGATGTAAAAACGCCGAACAATAACGCTCGCTGGAACCGCGGCGGCGGAGAAAACGTAGCGAACAAAAATTAAATTGGCGATGACACCGATGACGCCGCCAACCGCGGCGGCAATTCCACCCGCCGTGCCGATAATGGCCCACAGCAAGGCAGCAACCACGAGCGTTGCGCAGAGTTGGGCCAGAACTACTTTGTATGCAGTAGATTTACCGTTCATCGCGAAAAGCCACGCCCAGACCGATATGGAAGGTCCATGACGCGGTAGCCAAACAGTTAGGTTCTTAAAATTAGAGTCGACACCGGGCCTCGTCAGGCAGCCCACGCATCCATGAGTACCGCGTGTTACGGCGGTGTGTCGCGGGCGCGGAGTATAAAGGCCGGCGTTGAGTGGGTCAACGCCGAATAATGCCTTCTGCGTAGATATTTCTAACTAATTTTTTTACTTCGTGGCAGGCGCGGAATCCTTCTCCGCTTGCGGATCTTTCAGATCGGTCTCGGATCCCTTCAACTTCAAGTTTTTACCCATGGACGTCGATCGACGATCGCGCTTAATGACCGGCGAAGTCGTCGGCGAGGCCGCGGTCGGCAGTTCGGAAGAAGTAGTAGTAGTCGTGGCAGAACTTGGAGCAGGCGCGGGTTCCGGCGCGGCAGGGGCTACGGGCGCCGCGGGTTCTGCTGGCTTCGGTGCTTCCGCTACCGGTTGAGTCGCTGGGGTTTGTTTACGAATCGTCGAAACGTTTTCGTTATAAATTTTATTCGCGTCTTCGACGTCTTTTTCCGACATCGAGGGTTTCAACGCATCTTGGCGCGCACCGGCTTTGGTGTTGCCGTTTTCGGCGGCAAGACGGTACCAAGCGAAGGCCGGCGCTTTGTTATCGGTCATGCGATAACCGAATTCATACAGAATGCCTAACTCCAACATGGCATCGGCGTCGCCGTTTTTGGCGGAGTCGCGTAGGGTTTCCAGGCCGGCGCCCGTGGTGTCGGCGAACGCCGCGCCAAAAGACAGCGTCAGAAACGCCGTCAACAATAAGGGCCACCGTGAAATCCTGCGCATTCGTTTAATCTCCTGCTCGTATGATCAATAGGTTAGACGTGAATAAACGCCCTTTCCAGCTGCCGGGCCAGGCGTTTTACGTGAATCTGCCGGTTTGGCTAATGAATTCGGCCC
>JAHFQD010000204.1 GCA_023266455.1 Candidatus Muproteobacteria bacterium | reverse complement strand
CGCGCGCAAAAAGCTCTTAGCGAAAGAAAAAAACTCCTCCGCGCGCACGACGCGATCAGCGCCGAACATCGAAAACTCCCCCTGGTGCGCGTCGATAAAGAATATCTATTCGATACAGCGCGCGGCGAAAAAACGCTCGCCGATCTCTTCAATGGGCGCAGTCAACTGCTCGTGTACCATTTCATGTTCGGTCCCGATTGGAAGGAAGGTTGCAAAAACTGCTCGTTTTTCGCCGATCATGTCGACGGTCTATTGGTGCATCTGGAACAGAACGACCTATCGATGGTTATGATCTCCCGTGCCCCGCTAGCCAAGATCAACGCCTTCAAGAAACGCATGGGTTGGAAATTTACGTGGGTGTCGTCGAACAAAAACGATTTCAATTTCGATTACCACGTGTCGTTTACGCGCGAAGATTTAAAGAAAGGGGTGTATTACAACTATGCGATTCAAAAAATCGGCATCGAGGATCTACCTGGATTCAGCGTTTTTTATAAAGATGAAAACGGCAATGTCTTCCACACCTACTCTTGCTACGGAAGCGGCGGCGATTTGTTAGTCGGCGCTAACAACTTCTTCGACCTCACGCCCAAAGGGCGCAACGGATCGAGTCAGGCGGATTGGGTACGGCACCACGACAAGTACGATACCCCTTAAAGATATCGTCGACGCTTAGCGAAAATTTGGAAACGGCGACTGTAAACGCCAACGCGAATCGGCGAACTCCCAGCGTTGTTCGTCGAAGAGTTGGCGCTCAGACATACTCTCGACACGAACAAAACGAATCTCCACGCGTTGCATCATCTTGGTCCCGTCTTCGTTCACCGCCGGTACACCGAGCTTTTCATAAGACGTGATGCGGATGTTATTTAAATGCTGCGGGCTGACGGTCATGGGAACGTTGGGATTGATGAAAGACAACGCCGTGCCGAAATCGGACCAGCGCATCGCGTTGTCGAAAGCGTGCGTGGTGACTTCGAGGCGATCCATACGCGACGACGCGCAACCACCCAGCGCGGTAACCAGCAGCAACATCGATAATAATTTCTTCATGTCAAAAACTCCCTTTTAAGTGGCCGACGCCGGCGTCGTGATGTGCGGCGCGGCGCATCAACCAAACGCCGATAGCGATCATCGGCAGAGACAGTACTTGCCCCATGGTCAACCAATTGAACGCGAGATACCCCAATTGCGCATCGGGCTCACGCACGAACTCGATGAGAAACCGAAACGCGCCGTAGCAAATTAAAAACAGCCCCGAGGTTGCGCCGACGGAGCGCGGTTTCGACGTGTACCACCATAAAATTAGAAATAACACCACGCCTTCGAGCGCAAATTCATATAGTTGTGACGGATGCCGCGGCAACGGACCGCCCGTGCGAAAAACTACGCCCCACGGCAGATCGGTGACCTTGCCCCAAAGTTCTTGATTAATAAAATTGCCGACACGCCCGGGTCCGAGTCCGAGCGGCGCCAATGGGCAAATAAAATCGGTAACCGCGAAAAAACCGCGCCCGGTTTTACGACCGTAAAGCCACATCGCCAAAGCGACGCCGAGCAGACCACCATGGAACGACATGCCGCCGGTCCAGATATAAAAAACTTCGAGGGGATGCTGCAAATAATGCGACAAGTTATAGAACAGCACATAGCCAACGCGCCCGCCGAGAATCGCACCAAGCGCGACGTAATACGTTAAATCGCCGATCTCTTCCGCACGCCAACCGGAACCGGGGCGATTCGCGCGCAATCGCCCCCACCACCATCCGCCGACGAAACCGACGAGGTACATAAGACCGTACCAATGGACGGCAATAGGACCGAGGTGAACCGCGACGGGATCGATATTAGGTGCGAACATCCCCGCATTATGGACTAGGCGCGACGCGCGGTAAAAGCACCTGTTTAGCGTTGAACAATCGCAAGTAGTCGTCGCCATACAACGTGGAGAACAACGGCGAGGCGTTGTCGATGAGATACGGATTCCAATCGCTGGCACGCGAGACCATCGCGGCGTCCGGATGTTCTTTGGCCCAAGCTACTGCGTTACGCGGCACGACGACTTGTACCGGCGCGCGCAGCCGTCCCGGGAAATTAAACTCGCCCGCGTAGTCCCCGACTATCGCTACGGTTTGTCCGCGCGCCTGCGCTTCGGCAATCGCCAGACCGACGTCGGCCTTCGGATAAAGCGCGTTGAATGGCATAGCGATGCCGAGCAGGAAGAACACCACGAGTAAAATACAAATCGCCGCGGTATCGAGCACGCGCTGTGCCACATCTTTATGCGGCAACCACGCGGCGGCGATACCGATGGCCATGACGCCGATGCCGATCCACACGGAAAGATTGGAGAACGTCTCCGGCAACAGATCCCCAATATCCGGTATTTGCGGCAATACCATTAGTGCGCCGCCAAATAACAACATCGGGATCGCCATACCGGTCAGCGGTGCGTTTTCATACACGCGCCGAAGCACCGAGCCGAACAGCACGCGACTGGTGATCAACACACTCGCCGGCAACAACGGTAACAACAGCTGAGGTTGCTTCACCGGCAACAGCGACAAAATCACCAGCGAGAACATGATCCAGACGAAACAAAACATGAAGCCGTCAGTGAACGGATCATGGCGCAAATACCACAACCGCATCCACGCCAACGGCAACACGAACCACGGCAAGAACGCCACCGGCACGAACCAGGCGTAATACCACCAGCGCTGCGGTTCCAAGGAGAATAAGGTCAGCGTCGCACCCTGCCATGGCTCCAACACGTAACGCATCATCGATTGCACACCGGCGCCGGCGGCGACGATCGCGAGCCACAATGCGACCGCGACGATCGAAATGCCGAGCGCGGTCAATACGTCTGAATACCAATGGCGCCATCGCAGATGCGGCAAGCGCGTCCACAACGGCGCCGTGAAAGCGATCGGCAAAATGTAGGCGTACATGATTAAACCGACGGTCAATACACCGAGGCTTAGCGCCGCCGCTAATAACAACCACGCGCGCCCGTCATGTTTGCGCCACATGATTAGCAGCGCCCAGACGGCCAGAAGCACGAACGTCACCATCCAAGTCAGCGGCAGGATCGCGCTCGAGAACAACGCGAAGGCGAAGGCACCGAGTAATAAAAACGGGGAATAGCGCGCCACGTCCTCTTCCGCCGACCATAAATTACGCGCCACGCGCGGGATGATAAAAAGACTGGCGAGCGCGCCGAGCGGCGCCACTAACTGCGGCCAAAAATTGCTGACCCCGAAAAGTTTCCAACCGAAATGGATCAACCAGAAAAATAGCGGCGGCTGCAGTTGCAGTTCGCCATTCAGGGTCGGCAACCAAGCATGGCCCTGAGACCACATTTCCCAGGCGATGGCCAACATCCGCGTTTCGTCGGGCGGCCATGCGATGCGCGAGGTGAGATTGGCGAAAACCAGCAGCCCCCATAAACCGCACCAGAGGGCCATGAGTTTGAAGCTAGCAAAGCGATCGCGTTTGCCGGCGGCACGCGCGCTAATCGTATCCTCCACCTCGATGTGCTCGACCACGCGGCGCTCAAATTTGCGCACGCGATCGTCACTCGGTGTGGGTTTATCCGCTCCTCCGCGGGTGGTCATTGTTTTCCAAGATGCCTTTTTTAAAATTATAGTTGCTGCAAAACCAACGCGAATTGCTAGCTGACGACACTGACTTTCGGTTATATATAGTCAGTCGATTTGTCGATTTCACGAGCCGCCATGACAGATTCTCCGCATACCAATCACCTCGCGCGCGAAAGCAGCCCCTATCTGCTGCAGCATGCGCATAACCCCGTCGATTGGTACCCCTGGGGCGACGAAGCGTTAACGCGCGCGCGCCAAGAAGACAAACCGATCCTATTGTCGATCGGCTACTCCGCCTGCCATTGGTGTCATGTAATGGAGAAAGAGTGCTTCGAAGACGCCGAGGTCGCGGCGGTGATGAATCAGCACTTCGTCTGCATCAAGGTAGATCGTGAAGAGCGGCCCGACTTGGATCGCATCTACCAGTTGGCGCAACAACTTCTCTCCGGACGCACCGGCGGATGGCCGCTAAATGTGTTTCTCACACCCGACGATCAAATGCCGTTCTTCGGCGGAACATATTTCCCGAAAGTCTCACGTTACGGCATGCCGGCGTTCGCCGATGTGTTGCACGAGATCGATAAAATCTATCGCACCAAGCGCGACGATGTAAAAACGCAGAACGCGCAAATGCGCGAAGTGTTCGCGCGTCTGGCGCCGGCGACGACACCAGATCAAAA
>JAHFQD010000011.1:1374-14522 GCA_023266455.1 Candidatus Muproteobacteria bacterium | reverse complement strand
TCATGTCATTCGGCGTTTCCCCTAGGCGCCCACTGTTTTGAGTGGGCGTCGCGATCCGGGCATTGACCGTCACCGGCCGTGGCATCGCGCGCGGACGCGGGGCCGGATTCACCGGTGCGGTCGGATCCTCGAGCGGACTATTGGGCGACTGCTCGCCGGGGCGATCGCCGGTGCGGATTATCGGTGGGTGACTCGGGGTCAGATCCAGCAGCCCCTCGAGAGGGAACCCGTCGTCGTCGAGGGGACGTCGTTGACCCGTGAGCGATGTGCCGGGACCGGGGAGTTCGCGTTGTCCGGTGAGACGCTCGCTCCAGCGCACGACCTCCGTGCTAGTTTTGGTTTGCGCGACGACTTCCCATTCGCCGGTGTGCGGATTTTGTTTTAAGACCGCACCATCGCGGCTGTTGGCCGGGCGTTTGGGGGCGGCGGGCGCTTGGCGGTTGACCGGGCCGACGAAGTCTTTGACCCAGTGCCCTTCGATGATCTCGACATACCATTGCCCCGCATCGCTCGGATGGAAGAGTCCGTCGTTGTCGGTGAAGCCCTCGCGGGTATAGAGCAACCCATCGTCGCTTTCGATCACCACCATGCCATTGGCGAGCTGCATGGCAAGCAGTGTTTGCGTGGGGTTCTGCGCATCGGGGTAGTAGCGAACGGTGCCGGTGGTGGCGAGCCAGCGGCCGTCTTGGAGCTCGACATACCAAGGTTGGTTTTCCCCGGGCGCACGTTTGCTCCAGCGGCCGTCGGCGTCTTGCACGAAGACCGTGCCATCGGGGCCGAAGATGGCCAAGAGCGGATCGCCGTTAGCATCGAGCAGCACATGGCCGTCGGCGTCCTTCATGACTTGAAAGGGCAAGAACTTCGCATCGCCGTGATCAGCGTAATCGCCTTGGCCGCGCAGCTGATTCCAGCGGTTGGCGATAATCTCTTTGGCACCTTGCTGCAGCGAGGGCATGGTCGCGAGCAAGCCCACCAGAATGTTCGTGACTAAGTCCCAGCGCTCGCCGGTTTTTAACGTGTCCCAGTGTTCGATCAACTGGTTGAGACTGCTGTAGGAGGTGTAGAGACCGCCGGTTAAGGCGGCACGGTTCATCGGGTGAATGAGGGGACCGCGGGTAATGCCCTCTAAGCGTTCGGCGCGTGCCTGCAGGGCAGCCAAGCGGGCCTCGGCGGTGGCGATGCCGGTTGCATCGCCGGCCTCGCGCGCGGCGGTGAGCGCATTGTTGGCCGCGCGCATTTGCGCGGGCAGCCGCATAAATTCGGCGACCACCCCCATGCCCATGGCCGGGAGACCGACGGCGAGCATACTTAAATGAATCCAGTCGTCGGTGGTGATCGATTGACCGTGGGCGACCTCATCCTGCATGTGTTCAATCTGACGGCCGGCGAAATAAATTAACGACAGCGTGCCGACCGTGGTGCCGATCACCGGCACCGGCGTTAAGAGCAGACCGCCGCCGGCGATGATGGTGTCAACGTGCCATACCCGCATGAAGTGTTCGGTGCCGGTTTCCGTGCGCCCGGTGACGACGGTGAGTGCCAGGTGCCCGTTCTCCATTGAGAAGTTGGCATCCTTGGGCATGACCATCTGCACGCCCGGGGGCACGACCTGATTGTGTTGCTGGAAATCCTCGAAGTTTTGATAGACACGCTTATCGCTGGCGACATACACCACCTTGCCCGTGGTGGCATTGCGCACCTCGAAGATGGCGCTGTGCACGCCCTCGAAGGCGATGGGGATGACCCGCACCGCGGGGTGATCGCCGCCTTCATGCTGAATCAAGGCCACGACGTCATTGCGCGTCGTCAGCGGACTGACATACCCTGCGTCGGCGAACTCCTGCATCGTCTCGTGCAAGTAAGGCACTAAGTTGTAGTAAATATCCTGATGCGTCAGCGTGAAGGCGGCCGAGGCCGGTGAGAGTTGGCTGATATCAATGCCGGGCGGGAAGCCATAGTTGAGCGCCGCGCCCACCAGATTGTCTAACTGAAATTCGTTGACCATGGTCTGGGGGGTGGTCCCCAATGTCATCGCGGTCTGATCGAAGTAGAGCTGGGTCATCACCTTCGGATCGATGGCGTAGAGCTTGGCGTAAGCCTCGCCCTGTTTCTTGCGACCGTCCTCGGTATTGGGAAAATCCTCCGGGCGCTGACCCGGGGGCAGGTTCGCTTTGATGAAGGCATCGAGGGCGGTTTGATCGTGCGCGAGACTCGCCTGCAGTTGCGCACGCTTGGCTTTATCCAGATTCTCCGCGGCCGTTTGCAGCGGTGCGTAGGTCGGATCCTGATCGGTGCCGATCAATTGCGGGTTCGCGCGCGCGAAGTCCTCGTGTTTCTTCAGCGCCGCGTCATAGGCGCGCTGTGCGAGCGTCACATCGAGATTCGCCCCCGACTGTTGCCAATCCGTGCGCGCGGCATCGGCGGTTGCTTGCAATTTCGCTAGATCAACGTTGGCCTGCGGATCGACGATCAACTGATCGTACCCTTGCCCCCACGCCAACATGGCATCGACATACGTCTTCTCTTTCTGCAGCAGCGCCTGCTTATCCGGGTCCTTCTCGCTCACCAAGTCTTTCGCTAATTGCGGCGCACGCGTGCGCGCATCGGTTAAGGCTTGTTGATTCATCGTGGTTTGCAGCAGGGCGGTGAACGCGCCATCGCGCGCGGTGGTCGCTTTATCCAGCGTCTGTTGCGCCACCTGCAACTGATGCCGTCCATCCTCGATATCGGCTTGGCGGTAACGCACACTCGGGTCATTCGACGTCGCCCGCTCCAGATCGCCCAACCCCAACGGATCGGGACCACGATTGAAGGCCTCCACCGCCGCTTGCCCGGCCATCAAGGCATGCGGCGTATGCGCCGTTAGAATCATCCCGCGCCGTGCCGCGATCCACGTCAGCTCGGTGTGATAGGCATCAACCGCTTTCTGTAACAGATCGCGCCGCTCGCGCGCGGCGGTTAACGTCGTCAGGGCCTGCATTTGGGCCGCACTGCCGGGGGCGGCCTGATCGTAGGCCGTCTGCGCCGTCGTCAAATGCGTCGTCGCTTGCGCCAGTGCCGTCTCTGCGCGGGTGCCGGCCGCCCGCAACAACGTCTCACTGCCTGCGAGCGTGGTTGGCAACGTCGTCGGCGGATCCTGCGGCGTGCGCAACCCCAACACCACATCGATCGCATCGGCCGTATCCCGCGGATGCGCAAGATCGCCCCCCACCGCCTTGGCATAATTCACCGCCTGCTCGGCACTCAAGCGTGACTGCCGCACCGAATCGGGCGAGCGCTTGCCCTGAAACCCTAAGCGCTCCGCCTCGACATATTGCTCCACCGATTCGAGCGCCCGCACCGCCGCATTCGCCCGATCCAGCCGCTCATACGCATCGGCTAAATTCCCCTGACCCGACTGCGCTGCCGTCACCGCCGCCTTCGCATCCGTCTGCGCCTGACGAATCGCCCCGGCACGATTCAACCAATCCGCCACATTCAACGTCTGCGAATCCGGCAACTGCGACAACGCCTTATCGATCGGCGCCATCACGGCCGTCGCGCGCGCCTGCGTATCGAAGGCACTCCACAAGTCCTGCGATTCGTTCGCCAACACAATCGGTGGATCGGGCAACACATTGCCCCCCTCATCGGCATACTGCCCGGTGGTGGTCTGCAACACCCACTGTCCCCCTTCACGGGAGACAATGGCTTTATCTAAATGCCCCAACACCGGATCGTCATAGGTCAGCGCATAACGCCCATTGCCTAAGGCCGTGACCCCGTTCCCATCGACCGGGGGCACCGCATAAAACCCATCGTACGTCAGCCAACCGGTTCCAAAATGACCGGGCCCCGCGGGATCGGCCACCGCATGGGCCGGGCGCGTGGCCTCCCAACTCGCCCGCGCCTGTGACAAGGCGGTATTCGCTTGCGACACATCCACCACACCCCGTTCACGAAACAAGGCCAACTGCGCATCGGCCTGATCACTCAAGCCCTGCAACTGCGCCACCTGCATCGCCGCCGCATCGAAGGCCACCTTCTTCGCGACCACCACCGAATCACTTTGCCCCGACGACACGGCCTGCGACCATTCCCCATCGGCCGTCGTCAACGCCGTCTGCGCCAACCCCAACGCCCGATGCTTCGTATTGGCATCGGCCGTCAACAACGCCAACGTAAAATCATGCTGCGCGGCCAGCGCCTGCGGCGAACCCGGCGACTGCGTCTGCACCTGCTGCAATGTTTGCGCGGCATGCGCCAACCCCGCCTGATCCACCGCACTCTCATACTGTCCCTGCAACAACGTCACCTCACTCGGCGGCTTCCCCTGCAAGCGCGCACCCATCATCGCCACCGCCGAGCGCAACACCTCGAAGTCCGTGGCCGTCACCTGAAAAGCCAACTGCGCAGTAGACGAGGCCCCGGGCGCCTGCGAGATACCGAACGCCCGCACCGCGGAGGTGAGCGCCCCATCCATCTGGATAGCCAAAGTGCCCAACTGCTTGGCATATTCCAATCGCTGCCACGATGCCGAGACCCACGCGGCGTTTGCCGCATGACTGCCATCGGCGGGGAGTGCGGACAACTCCGACTCCAATGAACCCAACGCCCCCTGCGAACGTGCCAAATCGGCACGGGCTTTCGCGCGCACGGCTTCCGAGGACTGCGGATTGGCGAGCAGCGCAGAAGCGGAAACCACCTCACCGGTGACGGTATCGATGCGTTGATTGAGGTCAACGAGTGACGCCGGCGGTGGGGGCGGTGGAGGGGGTGGCGGCGGCGGGGCTATCCAGGGGGAGGTGCCGCTTGAGGCAATAGGAGAAGAAGAAACGGAATGTAAGAGCATGGGGAGTCGGTTAAGACACCGCTGGATTGAAAGAAACCCAGTGAGAAATCGAAACAGCGACCAACACCACCAAGTTCGCTACTTGGTGGCTAAACATTTCCGCGATTCGCTGAGCAAAGCTCAGTGCAGCGGTAATTAGAGTGGACCCCGACAAATGAATGTTCATGTTACCGCTACAACAAGAGACATTTTGTAAACGTTTCGACGCAGCCAAAGAGCTTTTACGACGACGACAATCTATTTAATAATATATTTGTGGGTCGAAAGTTAATAATGTCTTTAATTGTGTGTTTTTATAATTTAATAATGTGTAACTTTATGTAAACAATAGGAAAAATATACATTTAATGGCGACTAAATAGCAATATTTTGAGTAGGAAGATTATCTAAAAACGACGCACTGCATTAGATTTTCGGACTAGATAAAACAAAATGCGGTTAAAGCTAATACTTTCGTATATTCCGTCTGGCTTTCTCGAGTGCTTCCGCCAATGTTGTGCAACTTAAGTCTTCAACTTTTTTTGCAAGACCATTCACAATTTGGGAAATGAGTTCAGGGCCTTCGTAGATGAAGGCGGTATAAATCTGCACCGCATCGGCACCGGCGATAAGTTTTTCCCAAGCGTCATCGGCATTGGCAATGCCACCGACGCCGATAATAGGTACTTTCCCGTGAAGATAGATGGCAAGCCGTTGAATAATTTCGGTAGCGGGCATCCTCAGCGGACGGCCGCTTAATCCTCCAATTTCTTGCGCGGACGGTTCCGCTTCCAAACCAGGACGTGCCACAGTTGTATTGGTGGCGATGATGGCATCGAATCCGTATTCGATGACGAGCCGCGAGATCCGCGCGATTTGCATTTCGTCGAGATCGGGCGCGATCTTCAGCGCAATAGGCACGTGCTTGCCATGATATGTCGCCAAAATGGTTCTTTCTTGCTGAAGTCGAGCGAGTAACGGCTCAAGCTTTTCGCTTTCTTGTAGCGAGCGCAGACCGGGTGTATTCGGAGAGGAAATGTTGACGGTTATATAGTCGGCGGCGGAGTACACCGCCCTCATGGCGACGATGTAGTCATCGATCGCATTAATGTCTGGTGTATCTTTATTTTTCCCGATGTTGATGCCGAGAACGCAAGGTTTACCTGACCGTTTTAGATTTTCCAGAAGGATGTCGACGCCGACGTTGTTGAATCCCATCCGATTGATAATCGCCCGCACCATCGACAAACGAAACAATCGCGGACGGGGATTGCCGGTTTGAGGTCGCGGCGTTACCGTGCCGACTTCGACGAAACCGAAGCCCATGTCCGCGAAAGGTTTGACGCATTCGGCGTTTTTATCCAATCCAGCGGCGAGGCCGACAGGATTCGTCAAATTCAAACCCATGATTTGCGTTGGCAAACGGCGTGAATTGCGGACGCGAAGCAAGCTCGACATGCCTGGGATGGCATAAGCCAGACGTAGTAAGAAAAAAGTAAGACGATGACTAGTTTCAGGATCTAGCCGAAACAATAAAGGACGCACTAATGCGTAAAGCGACAAGGGTTCGTCTATTGAGGAGCGGATTTAGCGGCGCATCATATCGCATACACCTTCTTATGGAGCGAGGATTTTAATACGGCATGAAACCGATATCGTTGCGCGGTGTGTAGTCGGCGGGTAATGGAAACGCGGATAAATCTTTAGCGATGGCGGCACGTAAAAAGGAATCGACCCACCAGAAAATGTCTTGATCGCATATCGAGCGCCGCAGCCGTCGCATACGCGCACGTCGTTCGGCGGGGTGCATGGTAAACGCGCGCCAGATCGCATTGGCAACACCTTCGATGTCGTAAGGATTTACTAACAGCGCACCACCTTGTAATTGTGCCGCGGCACCGGCGAATTCGCTGAGGATAAGGCCGCAATCTTCTTCGATGCTGCAAGCGCAGTATTCCTTAGCGACGAGATTCATGCCGTCTTTCAATGGCGTGACTAAACCTATTTCAGCGGCGCGATAATAAGCCAACAGCTCGGTAGGCTTGAGCGGGCGGAAGACATAATGAATGGGAACCCAACCCCCGGGACGCGTGAACTGTCCGTTAATTTCGCCGACGAGACGTTCGATCTGTGTCTTGAGTTCATGATATTGCGGAATATCTTCGCGGCTCGGCACGACGACTTGAATCAAGGTAACGCGTTCACGCAGTTCCGGGTAGCGTAATAATGCATTGCGAAAAGCCTCTAGCCGTAGCGGAATGCCTTTGGTGTAGTCGAGCCGGTCTACGCCGATAAGCAGTTGTCGGTTCGGTAGCTCGGTACGCAGTTGCGCTGCTTTTTCCGCGACCTCTTGTTCGTTTGCGTGTTTGACGAAGCCGTTGTAATCGATGCTAATTGGAAAACTGCCCACGCGTATCTCGCGTCCGTTGATGCGTACGGCTTGGCCTTTAGCGGAGACGCTCGCTTCCTCAATAAGCACACGGACGCACTGCAAAAAATTGCGCAGATCGCGCGGTGTTTGAAAGCCGACCACGTCGTATTCCAACATGGCGTGCAGCAACGAGAAACGCCATGGAAGTTTTACGAAGATGTCCAGCGATGGAAAAGGGATATGTAAAAAAAACGCGGTCTTCGCTTTGACACCTAGACTGCGTAACTCTCCGGCGACGTTGATCAAATGGTAATCGTGGACCCAAATGAAATCGCTATCGGCAGAATTTTGCGCGATGACCTCGGCGTACTTGCGATTCACCTCGCAATAGACACGCCAGTATGACGGGTCAAAGTTGCACAACGACTGTAGGTCGTGGAATAGCGGCCAAATAATTTCGTTAGAGAATCCATGATAGAAGCCGCGTCGTTGTTCTTCGGTCAAGTCGACGGACCGTAAGTGGTAACCAGATTCTTTCGCGGCGTCGGATAACAGCGTGTCGAGTTCGGGGATGTTTTCGGTCGCGCCATGCCATCCTACCCAAGAACCACCGCGATCCCGCAGCACCGGCAACAAAGCGGTGATCAATCCGCCGCTGCTAGGGCGATGGGTGTAACGTCCGTCTTCACCTTTCGAGACAACGAACGGTAGCCGATTAGAAACAACGGTTAGTCCACTGCGGCGCGCGTGAGGGCTCATACGTCACCGTTGATCGCTGGCGCGTTGCCAGCGATCCAGAAAATCGAGTAGTTCTTCCGGGGGACGCAGCCACAGCTCGGCTGCGGTTGGTCGGTAGGACTTGCGCACCAGGATCCCCAGTCCATGCCCTTTGATGGCGCGAAACGCGTCTTCGTCGGTAAAGTCGTCCCCCAGATATGCCGCCACGGCGCCGCCCATTTCTTTCAAGATTGTATTGACCACATCGCCTTTGTGTCGGCCGGGCGCGTGAAGTTCAATTCCACCGTCGAAATCTCGCCAAGTGAGATATCGATGTAGGCCCTCGGCAGTCCAGTGTTCCACGACGAGACGGCAAATCTCGGTGATTTGTTCGGGGGTTAATCCACGCCAGTGAATAGCAATGCCCGCGGGTTTGCTCTCGATTCGTCCGCCGACGGTTTTAATTTGTTCGGCCCATGCCGCGGTTTCTATCAGTTGCCGCGACGTGGCCGGATCCGGTTCCGGCATGCGATGGCGTCCATCGGTGGCGATCTGTTCCCAGCCGTGTGAACCCCACACTTCTGGAATGCGTCGCAGCGGTAACAGTGGCAGTAAATCTTTCGTCGCGCGACCGCTAATGATGACGACGCGGGTTGTCGTGTCCTGCATGATGGCGTCGAGATGTTCGCGCACGCCGGGGTAGGGCAAAGCCTTCGCGGGATCGACGTCGAAGGGCGCTAGCGTACCGTCGTAATCGAGCAGCAGCGCTTTTTGCCGCGCGCGCGCCAACGATTGAAAAAAGATGGCGAGATTGATGGAAGTTTCCGACGCGTCTTTGATTCCTGACTCCATCCGGTAATGCTCCTTGAATCAAATCGCGTGACAGATAACGTCTGTCGCGGATGGCACGTGGTTAACGATACGTCGTGAACGCCACAGCGCGGCGGGACAATCTCTCATCTTGTCCACAGTTTGGACGGAGGGAGGAGAGACCAAACAATTCTACTCCCAGCAATATCCGAGGCGCTAGCCGCCGTCGGTCAGGGATTATTGGTTTGCTCGATCCGAATCAATCGTGTACCCGATAACCGGTCGTGCCAGGTGAGTTTTTCTTTATCTATCAACGACCAAAGAAAACCGACACCGAGACAAAAAAGCGATAAGCCGGCGGCGGCGAAACGCTTCAGCGCGATACGCCAGGTTAAAGACTTGCCGTTGTCGACGATGAGTTTGAGTTTCCACGTGCGTAAGCCGAGCGTTTGTCCGCCGCGAGTCCAAAAGCCGGCGTAATAAAAAAACATCGCCGCGAGTAGATAGAACTGAAACAAAAGTCGCAGTAGAAAATTTCTCGATGTATCGCCAGCGATCAGCACAAACGGAACCGCGGCGCACAATACAACGGCGATCATTAACAGCGTGTCGTAGAACAACGCGCCTAATCGCCGTGCAAACGTAGCGGGTAACGTCGTCATTTTTTCGGGATTTTTTTGGTCCATATCGGTGGTTTAAATTTTTGTCTTGTGCACAGCAGCAAATTTCCCTTTTTTCATAGGGGCTCGTAATAACCACAACATGAATAGAAAATTACAAGATGCTGTTTTATAAAGATAAAAATGACCTGTTTAAAAAATATTCAATCTAACGGTAACACAGCAATGCGGCACGATTGTTTGCCCACAAATCCGCTTACACACAATCTTATCCACAGAAGCTGTGGATTGTAGAACGACTGCAAAAGGAAAGTTCCGCGCGCGGAAGTTTCTCTATACCTGTCGATGGGTATCGGTTACGCTTCGCCGCCGATCAATCGATTAAATTTTTTCCGATCCTGCTTCGAACGCGCGGAAGACAGCGCGATTGAAGAACGATGCGGCAACCGCGAATCGTGAGCACCACGGCGATCAATCTCATCGAGCTTGGACACTTCAGCGCGCATCTGGCGCTGGTGGTGGCGTTGGTGCAAGGCCTCGCGCCGCTGTTAGGGCGCGGCGTACGCGAACCGCGATTGGCCGCGTTGTCGATCAATGCCGCAGTTTTGGTATTCATCCTGACGTCGATCGGTGCGGTCACCCTCGTACATGCCTTCCTCACCAGCAATTTTTCGGTTCAATACGTCGCACAACATTCGAACACGATCTTACCCGCCATCTATAAATTTGCCGCTCTTTGGGGCGGACACGAAGGTTCGTTGTATTTATGGGTGTGGATATTGACGTTGTATACGCTCGTCGTCGCTTGGTACGGGCGAACGCGTTATCCCGCCCACGTGCCCGTCATCCTCGCGGTGCAAGGCTGGATCATGGTGGGATTCTTCGGACTGATTTTATTTTTATCAAATCCGTTCGCGCGGCTATTTCCAATTCCTTCTGACGGCAATGACCTGAACCCGTTGCTGCAAGATCCGGCGATGGCGATTCACCCGCCAATGTTGTATCTCGGTTACGTCGGTTTCTCGGTGCCGTTCGCATTCGCCATGACGGCCTTACTCACGAAGTGGAAAAGCGAGTTGTGGGTCGGTTTGATCCGTCGTTGGGTGTTGATCGCTTGGGGCTTTTTGACGACCGGTATTTTGCTCGGCGGTTGGTGGGCGTATTACGAACTCGGTTGGGGTGGCTATTGGGCATGGGACCCGGTGGAAAACGCCTCGTTCATGCCGTGGCTCTTGGGCACGGCCTTGGTGCATTCTATTACCGTGCAAGATCGGCGACAGATGCTGCATACGTGGAATATTTTTCTGACGATCTCGACTTTTGCGTTATCGTTGCTCGGTACTTTTTTGGTTCGTTCCGGCGTGCTGTCTTCGGTGCATGCTTTCGCCGTCGATCCTGGCCGCGGCGCTTACATTCTGATTTTCATGACGACGGTATTAGCCGTCTCGTTCGGAATTTTCTTGGCCAAAGGCCGTTATCAAGAAGCGAAAGAAGAGATCACGTCGTTTCTTTCGCGCGAGTCTCTGTTCGTTTGGAACAACGTTGTTTTTGCGCTTGCCTGTGTCTGCGTGTTGCTCGGGACGCTGTATCCATTGGCGCTGGACGCGCTGTATGGCGCCAAGATCACCGTGGCCGCGCCGTATTTCAACACCGTAATGGTGCCGATTTTCCTCGTTGTCGTACTACTGATGGGTATCGGTCCGTTGGTGCCGTGGCGTAAGGCCAATGTCGAGCGTTTGGGTCAACGATTGTTGTTGCCCGTACTGGCCGGCGTCATAGCGGCGATCGCGATGGCGATATTTATGCGTCCCCTGCATTGGACCGGTCCGACGGCGTTGGGTTTGGTGATTTTTGCCTTAGGGTCGTTGATCGTCGACTACTCGCGCGCGGTGCGCGTACGACGAACGCAGATGCGGGAAAGTTTTTGGCGTGCGCTACTGAAAACGGTTTCGATGAATCGGCGTCACTACGGCGGCATGATCGTGCACTTCGGTATTCTCGTGGTCGCGCTGGGGTTGATCGGTTCCGGATTGTTTCGCGCCGAGAGCACCGTGACCATGGCGCGCGGAGATATCGTCGAGGTCGGTGGTGAGCGACTGCGTTTCGACGATTTGCAGGAATTACGTCGCGATAATTATGCGGCGCTGCAAGCTAAATTGACGCTAATCGATAGCGGCCGCGCGATCTATCCCGAGAAACGCCGCTATCCACGGCAGCAAGAATTCATGACCGAATCGGGGATCGATTCCACGCCCTTACGCGACGTCTACATCGTGCTTGCCGAACCCGCGGAAGGAAATCGCTGGGCGGTGCACGTCTACGTTAATCCGTTGGTGCAATTTATTTGGATCGGCGGCGCGGTGATCTTGAGCGGTTTGTTGGTTACGTTAAGTAATCGGCGTCGAGCGTTGAAAGCGTCGTTGTCATCGGAAATCTAATCATGCGAATTTCTTCTAAATTCGTGGTCGCGCTATTTTTATCGATATTCTCGATTACGACGTTCGGCGCGCAAGTTCAAGAAGATCCGCTGGAACGTCAAGTTCTCGAGATCGCCAAAGAATTGCGCTGTGCGGTGTGTCAAAACCAATCGGTCGCCGAGTCGAACGCCGATTTGGCGCGCGATATGCGCGCGATCATCCGCGAGCAACTGCAAGCTGGAAAATCGAAGCCAGAAATCGAACAGTACTTCGTGAATCGCTATGGCAATTACATTTTGATGAAACCGCCGGCGGAAGGACCCGGGGCGATGTTATGGGTGATGCCGGCATTGTTCGCCGTCATGCTTGCGTTCACCGCGTTCTTTTATCTAAAACAACGCCGTCGCGGTTCGTTACCCACGGCGCCGACCTTGTCCGCCAAAGACCGCGCGCTGGTCGATCGCGCCCGCGCCGATAACCAATGACCCTCGTGCTTTTTTTCTTCGCCGTCGTGTTAGCTGCGGCCGCAGTATGGTTTCTCGCCCGACCGATGGGGAACACCCTGCACGCGGAAACGCGCGAGCAGCATCACCAATTGCTGGGCGTACGCGATCGCTTACTCTCGCAGTTGAACGAACTCGATATCGACGAACGCGACTGCAGCATGGAAAAACACGTCGCGGCCGTCGAGCGTGCGCGGCTCGAAACGGAATTGGCGCAAACGCTGAAACAGCTGCATGCGACGGCGCCCGATGCGAGCCGCGAGAAAGAAGGGCACGTGCGTTCGAAACGTTTGTGGCGCCGCGTGGTTGTGACACTGGCGTTGATCGTGCCGTCGATGTCGGTGGGACTCTATTTATTGAACGCCACGGTATTGCCGACGGAGCTCGAACAAGCGGCGTCCATGCCGGCGCCCGTGCGCGCCGGCGCACCGGATCCGCTGCAAATGGTGGCGCGGTTGGAGCAGCGGCTACAGCAAAATCCTCAAGACATGAGTGGCTGGCTTATGCTCGGCCGGTCGTATGCGGTATTGCAGCGCTTGGACGACGCCAAGACCGCGTATGGGCGCGCTTATCAGCTATTACCGAAAGACTTTCAGCCCGATAGCGCTGAACAATATTGGTTCCTCGGACTGGCCGCCTACGAACGCAGCGAAACACCGCGCGCGTTGAAATGGTGGCAGCAGTTATTGGACGCGATGCCGCCCGACAGCGAAGCCGCACGTCAACTGCAGGGTGTAATCGAGAAGGCGCGCGCGCGCCGCGCAAAAAAATAACGCGGTATGGAAAACCTCATCGAGCTCCGCAACGTCACCGCTTACCGTGGCGATACGCGGGTCTTCGATAACCTCACGCTCGAACTACCGCCAGGTCGCAATACCGTCATCCTCGGCCCGAACGGCG
>JAHFQD010000011.1:0-1364 GCA_023266455.1 Candidatus Muproteobacteria bacterium | reverse complement strand
CCGGTAAGACCACGTTACTGAAATTACTCACGCGCGACATTTATCCGGTGGCGAATGAAGCCAGCCATGTACGCATTTTGGGTCGCGATCGATGGAGCGTGTGGGAACTGCGCGCGCAGTTCGGCATCGTGTCGCACGATTTGCAGCGTGAATATCTCGGGCATGTGAGTGGGCGCGATGTCGTACTGTCCGGTTTTTATGCCAGCATCGGCACTTGGGTACATCAGCAATTCGACGCTTCGGCGCGTCAACGCGCTGAGACAGTGATGCAAGATTTAGGAATCGTGTCGTTACAGAGTAAGTTTTTCTCTGATATGTCGACCGGCGAGCAGCGGCGTTTTTTACTCGGTCGCGCTTTAGTGAACGATCCCGACACACTGGTGCTCGACGAACCGACTAGTGGCCTCGATTTAAAAGCGTGTTTCCATTATCTCAACGTCGTCCGCGGTTTGATGCAGACGGGAAAAACGGTTGTGCTCGTCACGCATCACCTGCATGAAATTCCACCCGAAATTTCCCATGTAATTTTGCTTCGCGAGGGGAAAATATTGGCGCAGGGGCAGAAGGATTCAATACTGACCGATGCAATTTTGAGCCGACTCTTCGACGTGCCGGTGCGCTTGCTACAGGAAAAAGGCTTTTATCAGGCGATTCCCGCCGAGTAATTTTTAATCGTGTTGCACACGAACGCGTGCTGTGCGATCTAACAAACGTCGTTGGTGATCAATCTTCGACTGTCAATTTACGGATGACAGCTGCTGAATTAACGGAAACAGTTTTTCGTTCCAAGCCTGTTCCGTGATCGCTCCGATATGTTTGTAGCGAATCACGCCACTCTTATCGATGACGAACGTTTCCGGTACGCCGTACACGCCGATATCGATGCCGACGCGCCCGTTGGTATCGCTGATGCTGAGCTCGTACGGATTGCCGAGATCGTTTAGCCATTTCAGCGCGTCGTCGCGTTGGTCTCTGTAGTTCAAGCCTACGATGGTTACTGCTTTTTGCGCCGCTAACGCCAACAGCGCTGGATGTTCCGCGCGGCACTCCACGCACCAGGACGCCCAAACGTTTAGTAAATACACGCGGCCGGTGAGAGACTTCGGCGTGATCGATCGCGCCGGTTCATGCAGTGCCGGTAACGAGAAATCGGGCAGGGATTGACCAATCAGCGGCGAGGGAATTTTGCGTGGATCGAGCGAGAGCCCGAACCATAGCAGCACGCCGAGTGCGACGAAAACGACTAAGGGAATAACGAACTTTTTCATCGGCGCTTGTTCGATTCGAAGGCGCCACCTTGCAGCGCCTGCGCGGCTTCCGGCGGCATGTATTTCTCGTCGTGCTTGGCCAGGACTTCGCGGGCG
>JAHFQD010000203.1 GCA_023266455.1 Candidatus Muproteobacteria bacterium | reverse complement strand
GACCGGACATGGTCTCGCACGAAGTAAAACACCACGTCGACAAAATCGGTCATCACGATTTCCACGAATGGGACGTTGTTAAGAAAGAACATTCCGCGTTCACGTCGCAGCGGAAAGTGGCGGACGAGTTGGGGATCGAACCCAACATGCCGCATAAAGATCCGATGAAGTCCGCAGAAACGTATCGCCACAAAAGCGCTGAGCGATTCAAGAAATAGCCGACATGATTTTTTTTGAAGTGCGAGGAGGGTAGATGGCAAGTTCAAATTCCGGTCGCCGACCGATTGTGGAGGGTGGCGTACTGCGTTGGGTGGCGCCGGAGCATCCCAGCGTCGGTCGACCCTTCGTACCGTTCTCCGGCCGAGGCCGGAGTCTGACCGAACCCTCGGCACCGTCGCATCGAACGCGTCGAGACAGCGTGGATAGTCACCACGATGACGCGGCACCGCCGACGTCGGTTCATCCTCCCGGTTTCGTGCCTTTTTCCGGTGTCGGCCACCGTCTTACCGAACCTTCGACGCCTTTACACGGCGGACCGTTGAGCCAACAGAACATCGACTATCTGCGTCGTCACGCGGAAGACGCGCACCATCCGCGTTATCTCGGACTACGTCACACCACCAACGAGTCCGATCGCACGCACGCCGCTGCCAATGGCAGCGTGGCTCGGCCCGGGTTTCAGGGCGATGCCTACGGCATGGTGCCTGAATTAAATCGCGCGATGCGGGCCCGATTTCCGCAATTCAATTTTCCAAATCCTGGTTTTTCCGGAACCGATGCCGCATTCAACAGCGCGATGGGCGCGGGCATACGTAATTCGGTAGATTGGGATATGGGTCGTTTGCCCGGTCATGCGACCACGGTCGGCGATGCCGCGCACCATATATCGGGGAATACCGAATTCGCGATCGCCAATATGGGTGGACAACCGCGTCAAGATGCGCACGACCGGTATGGCGCATCGACACAGAAGTTCGGTCGCCGCACTGTCAGTCCCGACAATGTACTAAGTGAGATGCGCGCCACGCCAGAACATCTCGGGCACGCAGCACGTCAACGCAGTTTGTCGTTGTCATCGCCGCTGAGTTCGCACGCGCCCGCCGCGAGCGACGCGTTTTCACACGCGTACGGCCAGCACATCAATCACGCACTCGACCACGCGCGCGAAGCGGAACACACCACGGCGCTTCGGCACGAAACGCCGGCGGATCGACGTGCGCGCATCGCCGCCGCCGCGGATTTGCGCATGTTGCAAGCCCAGGTTCGTGGCCGACCCAACCTACAACGACAACATCAGGCGAGCATGACAGCACTACAACAAACGGTGCGGCGTCCGCCTCGATAGCCGCGCGGGAAACTTTTTATTGATGGAGATAGCACATGAGCGACAGTGGCAATACTGGACGTAAAGGCAGCGGGTCTTATTTCGAATCCTTCACAAGTGGCATGTCCGACGTGATGAAGCGATTGAATATCAGTTTCGTGGCGGAACCGAGGGAACGCGGTTTCAGCGTCGGCTTTGAATATCCTCGTCGCGAACCGATGGAGACATCGGTCTCGATTAGCCCGAGTTTGTTAGAACATCTTGAGAAGCGCAAAGAAACAATGGCGCCACCGGAACCACCGAAGCCACCGGAACCCACACCACCAACACGACGACGCAGCACTATGCCGGCTTCACAGATGTGGCCCGACTGGGCCAATAAAACTTATCGCGATCCCACCGCGGAAACACGCTCGCAAACCCGCGAGTTAGAGAAGCGCATCGAGAACACGGATTTCGAAAAGGTACCCATTGTCGGTCCCTTTGTCGGCGCTAAGAAAGAAGTCGAAGAACTCTCTCACGGCAAAAAACCGGACTTGGTCACGGCGGCGCGTACCGTGCGCGTCGGCGTCGCGCTAACGCCAGCAAGCGTCTTTCCAGGCGCAACGCTTCCCGCGCAATATGGAAGTAAATTTGGCACGAGTGTAGCCATGGGCAAGGTCGTGGAAGAAACCCGGAAGCATTCGGCGACCGGTACGCCGCCGCCGACGGGAAAGAAAGAGTAACGACGCGCACGCGGTGAATCGGAAAAAATTATTTACCTGGTTTGCGATACGGGTTGGTAACGGCGTGGCGCGATCGAATCGACGTATTCGTCGGCGATGACGTCACAGCGGCGCGATGACGGCGTTGATCGGAAACGATCTCCACGCGATCGATCGCCGTATGCGTCGTACGCGACACAGGCTGCGACGCATTGGTCGCGCCGGTTCTGTTGACATGCGCCGGCGGGGCGATGTTATTGACAAAATCATTTACCGTGCGCCCCATCTCGCGCGACAAGATCGTTTCTTCGCGCGGCGATAGCGGAACATTAATAGTGGGTTTGGGCGCTGCGCGCGCCGCGTCGGCATCTTGTCCCCAGCGCTGCGGAACATTGGCGCGGAGATCATGATCGGAAGGGTAGGAGGCCGCCAACATCATGCCAGGTCTTCCCGTGCGCTTAATCAGCACAAGTCCGTGCGGAGTTTTTCGCGTCGCCGGTAGATAGATGGGTTTAGACATGCGTGTCAAAGAGTATGGTCGCCCGACGTCGTTTCAACAAGGAAGGAGCTTCGAATTAATGGCGCGTGTATTTCAGACATTCGATTTTGGCGAAGCGCAGGTGCGTATCGCCATCGTGAACGATCCCGGCCAAGCGGATTTGTGGGTACATCGCGTCGACAGTTGGGGTCTCGCGAATGGCGACGCGCTTTGGTACATCACGCGCGACAAACAGGAAGCGAATGTGTGGGTGTATTTCGGCAACATCGGCATGAGCCAAGTGCTCGTATCGTTCGTCGACAATTATGGCCAAGCGGGGTGGCAACGCGCGCATCCGCTGAAAGGACGTTTCAGATAACGCACTTATTTCTTTTTTTCAGGCGGAAGTTGAATGACGTTCATCTTCTGCGCTGTCCCGAGTTGACGCGACAAATTGGAACGCGCTGAACGCGCATCGTCGCTTGAGGCATACGACCCGGCAGCAACGATCACCCACGGCGTTTTTTCGCGATCCACCACATTGATAGTTTTGACGGGGTAACCGAGTTCACCAAGCTGTTTTATCAGCGCGCCACCACTCGCCACGTTCTCGAATATTCCCGCTTCCACTGCATAGCGCGCACCGTCGACGGCCGACACGGGCAACAGGAGTACGTCATAGGGTAACGCGTCGGCAGCCGTGTCCTTGTTGGGTTTTGGTGTCTCGACGGTTGTCGCCGGTACCGACGATCCGGAAACTACTTTTGCGTTACTACCGGATTCCGGTGTTTTGATTTTGAGTCCGATGGCGGAAGAGATAGCGCTTATCTTCGTCGTTATCGAATCGCGGAGGGTATTGGGGGACAAGATACCGGCGGTAAACATTAACCCGCCGAACAGCAACACTATAATAAGGAACCCAAGTTTGGCGAACATATCCGTGTCCTACTGTGAATCTTTTTCCATTTATATCAGATGTTTCTAGGTATTTTGTAAAGAGAATTCGCAATTAACGAATTGCTAACGTCGCAACCGAATCGAGGATTTGCTTAAGCGCTCGACGAGATGACGATGTGCGGAAACTATTGGTTCGGAAGAGATCGCGGTAACCCGAACCAGGGGAGCACACTGTTCTCGAAGCGGGTTATGGCGCAGATCCGATCGCCGGCGAGGGTAAGGACGATAAGGCCAGTCCCGTGGCGGATTCCGTTCGGGTCTAGCAGATAAGTTCCGAACGCCGGCTGACCATTGGCTCGCGTGTGCACGAGTTTGAACCGCCGGTCTGGACCTAAAATGATGGCGCACAAACGAGTCGCCGCATCGCGACCTTCGTATTCCAGCGGTATCGGCGGCATGGAGATGAAAACGTCACTCGTCAGAAGGGCGACTAACGCATCAAGATCGGCGGCCTCGTACGCGCTGACGAACTTCGCCACGATTGCCTCCTCGAAAGGCGAGTCGGAAGCGGGAGGCAGTTCGCGGTTGGCCGGTCGATGTTGCAGATTAGCCCGTGCTCGTTTGAGAGCGCTGTTGGTCGATTCGACGGTTGAATCCAACATATCGGCCACCTCGTTCGCGTTGAACCCGAGAACATCACGCAAGATAAGGACGGCAAGTTGGCGCGGCGGCAGGACTTGAAGGGCGGTCACGAAGGCCAGAGAGATAGATTCGGTCTGCTCATAACGAGCGTCCGAGCCGAGCGGCACGTCGATCGCACCTTCGAAAAGGGCGTCAGGAAATGGCTCAAGCCATACGACCTCGCCGAGCCGGGTCGGTTCGGGTAGTT
>JAHFQD010000202.1 GCA_023266455.1 Candidatus Muproteobacteria bacterium | reverse complement strand
CGTTGCTTCGACGCCCGCGAGTTCGATCGACGGTTTGGCCGCTAGCTGCATTTGCAATGCAGAGGCGTTTAAAAATAATTGATCCGGTGCCAACAGCGGACGTTCGAGATCGTGACGCCCATCTTCATAGCGTGTTTTGATTTCTTCTTCGAAGCGCCGCGCGGCGTCGGCGTAACTGGTATCGAGAACGCACAGCGCGTTCGCCGGTAAGTAATCGAAGAAACTGGTCATCGTTTCGAAGAACAGCGGCAAATAATATTCGATGCCGCCGGGGCTGATGCCTTCGCTGATGCCGCGGTAAATTGGCGAGCGTTGCGGATCGCCTTCGAAGCGCGTGCGGAACGATTGCCGAAAATGTTGGATGCTTTCGGGCGTGAGCGGAAATTCGCGGCCGGGCAACATCTGGATTTCCGGAAGATGGCGTCCGGAGCGTTGCGTTTGCGGATCGAACTCGCGAATCGATTCCACGTGATCGTCGAACAGATCGACGCGATAGGGGAGCGCGCTGCCGGAGGGAAAGAGATCGATCAAGCCGCCGCGAATCGCAAACTCACCGGGCGCGACCACTTGCAGCACAACGTGGTAGCCCACGCGCGTCAACCGTTGGCGTAATTCGGTGACGTCGATTCGATCACCGGTTTTTAGAAAGAAGCTATGTGCGCCGACGAAATTTAACGGCGGCAATCGATGCATCACGGTGGGGATCGACGACAGCACGATGCCGCGCCGCAGTTGCGGCAGGCGCGACAGCGTTTCCAGACGCGTCGAGATGATATCGGGATGCGGCGAAAAGGCGTCGTAAGGGAGCGCTTCCCGGTCCGGAAAATGCATAAAAGGGAGCGAAGGATCGGCGTAGAAGCGAATCTCGTCTTCGAACTGCCGGGCGCTGTTGGCGTTAGCCGCGAGCACGACGATAGGTTTACCGGCCGCTTGCGCGGCGGTGGCGATCGTCAAACCTCGAGCACTGCCGAAGAGCCCATCCCAGATCAGGTGATGTTGTTCTTGGTCGGGTAGAGAAGGCTTAAGCAGATGTTTTGAAAAGATATTTTCTAACAACGTCATCTAGCGCGAATGAAGGTCTAACTAAGAAGCGCGTATTTTACCGATCTTGCATGCGGATGCTGGGTTTTAAAAATGCTTGTCAGACTAGTAAGTTACATAGATAATTTCATCCAAAGGTCGAACAGGTTTAAATAACTCGGCATCCTATCTGGAGAATTCATGGCAAAGCGATCCAAATTCAAAGTAGGAGACACTGTTTTTTATCCATCGGCTGGCGTGGGGCTGATCGAAGCGGTGGAAGAAATTTATCTCGCTGGTGCGGTGCAAAGTTGTTATGTCATCCGAGTTCCCGAAACGCACATGGTCGTTAAAGTGCCGGTTGAACGCGCTGAAAAAAGCGGCATTCGCCCGCTGTTAGACAATAGAAAACTTAAAGATCTGTTTAAAATTTTGGGTGCGAAGAGTCGTCGGCGTGTTACCGGCGGCAACTGGACAGAGCGCTGCAAGGAAATCGAGCGCAAGATCAATTCCGGTTCTTATCTTGAGCTCGGTGAAGTGGTGCGTGACCTGATGCGCTGGAAAAAACGCTCGGGATTGTCTTTCGAAGAGTCGCTGTTGCTGGAAACGGCCAGCGGTTATCTCGCCCGCGAAGTAGCGGCCGTGCAGGGCATTAATATGGACGACGCCCGCAGTCGCATCTGCACTTATATCGGCATTCAGAACTAAACCCGATTTTCATTTTCAGCGCGCGGCGGCACACTAGCGGTATCCAATAGCTAGCCGCGCGTTCTTGATTTCACCTCTCACCATTTGGGCTGTTATTCCTGCCGCCGGCACAGGCCGTCGCATGCGTGCAGACGTGCCTAAGCAATATCTTCCTTTATTCGGTCGTCCAATGATCGCACACGCGCTTGAACGTTTGTGCGCGCCGGCGCGCGTTCGCGGCGTTGTGGTGGGCCTTGCCGCCGACGACACGTATTGGCAGCGGATCTCGTTCGATTCTGAAAAATTTTTAGGAACCTTTCTCGGCGGCGAGACGCGCGCGCAAACGGTGCTGAATGGTTTGCAAATATTGGCGTCGCGCGCGCAGCCGAATGATTGGGTCATGGTGCACGACGCCGCGCGTCCTTGTTTGCGACTGGAGGATGTCGAGCGTTTGATTGATCGCGCCACCCAACACGCCGACGGCGGATTGCTTGCGTTGCCGGTTTCCGATACGGTCAAACGCGTGGATGCGTCCGAGAAAATCGTCGAGACGGTGTCGCGTACCGATTTGTGGCGCGCGTTAACGCCGCAGTTATTTCGTTTCGATAAATTGACGCACGCGCTGCGCGAAGGTTTGGCGCGCGGCCTATCGATTACCGACGAAGCCTCGGCGATCGAAGCCGACGGCGGCCGACCGATCGTGGTGCCGGGGCACACGGACAATATTAAAGTCACGCTGCCGGAAGATTTGGCTCTAGCCGAAGTGATCTTGCGGCAACAAGGCGCGGCATGATGCGTATCGGGCATGGTTACGATGTACACCCGTTAGTAGTCGGGCGTGATTTGATTCTGGGCGGCGTCAAAATTCCGCACGGCAAAGGACTACTCGGCCATTCCGACGCCGACGCTTTGATTCACGCGATTTGCGACGCTTGTCTCGGTGCGGTCGGGCTCGGCGACATCGGCCGGCATTTCCCCGACTCCGACGCGCAATATAAAAACATCGACAGTCGCGTTTTATTACGACAAGTTCGAGAGCAGTTGCGTGCTAAAGGTTATGCGGCCGGCAATATCGATAGCACGATCATCGCCCAAGCGCCCAAGCTCGCGCCGTATGTCCCGCAAATGATCGAAAATATCGCCGCCGATCTCGGCGTTGCGCGCGGCGATGTGAATATTAAGGCGACGACGACGGAACGTTTAGGTTTCACTGGCCGCGAGGAAGGTATCGCGGCGCACGCGGTGGTGTTGTTAATCAAAACGCCGTTAAAAAAAACCAGCAAGAAAAAATCGCAGACTCGTGAACGTAAAACGCCTGCACGCCGACGTCGATAAATGCTAACGCGACATCAGCGACGCGAACCAGCGTATCCACAGCACGATAAGCGCTACGTTACTCAGCGCGAATAATCCCAAGCGATGTCGGACATCGTTGTAACTTAAGTGAATGGCGCTATGCGCCGCGCGTAATCCAACGTAGACCCACGCCGATATAACGGCCGCCATGTCGACGGTATGTGTGACATACGACGCCAAGCACACCACATAAAATAACACCGGTATTTCCAGCAGATTCATCAGATTCCGATTCGGAATACTGACATGCGGCGGGACTTTACTGGATTCGCCGAATTTGAAATCCGCCGGCGCGACTTGCCGGCGAAACACCGCACGCAAGCGCTGGTAGGGGATGAGCAACAGGACTACAAAGGTAAGTGCCGCCAGTGCGGCTACCGGATAAAAAATTGTTTCCGGCTTCACGCGCGGGAAGCCGCTACTCGGCGTTCGTTAAATAACGTTCGGCATCGAGCGCCGCCATGCAGCCGCTGCCGGCAGATGTGACCGCTTGACGATAAATGTGATCTTGCACGTCGCCCGCGGCGAACACGCCCGGAATACTGGTCGCCGTAAAATTACCTTCACCACCGCTGTGGGTCTTGATGTAGCCGTTCGCCATGTTGAGCTGGTTCTCGAAGATCTTTGTGTTTGGCGAATGACCGATGGCGATGAAGACGCCGTGTAAAGGTAACGTTTTGTGATTGTGGTTATGGTGGTTGGTGATGCGCAGTCCCGATACGCCATCGTTGTCGCCGAGAATTTCATCGACCTGGTGGTTCCATTCGATCGTGATTTTCCCTTGCCGTTCTTTTTCTATGAGTTTGTCGATCAAGATCGCTTCGGCGCGGAATTTATCGCGTCGGTGCACGACCGTAACGTGCGAGGCGATGTTCGACATGTACAACGCTTCTTCCACGGCGGTATTGCCGCCGCCGATGACGGCGACTTTCTGATTCTTGAAGAAAAACCCGTCGCAGGTGGCGCAGGCGGATACGCCTTTGCCACGGTATTTGTCTTCCGACGGGATGCCGAGATATTTCGCCGACGCGCCGGTGGCGATGATGAGCGCGTCGCAGGTGTAAACGCCGGAGTCGCCGGTCAGGCGGAACGGACGCGTTTTAAGCTCGGCTTTATGAATATGGTCGAAGATGATTTCGGTGCCGAAACGCTCCGCGTGTTGGCGCATGCGGTCCATGAGGCCGGGACCTTGCAGACCTTCCACGTCGCCGGGCCAGTTGTCCACGTCGGTGGTGGTCATTAATTG
>JAHFQD010000201.1 GCA_023266455.1 Candidatus Muproteobacteria bacterium | reverse complement strand
CAACCGGTTGGAAAATCGATAACGGACGCCTCGGGTTATGCCGCAGTTTCCCCATCATTTTTATGTCATGAAAAAGACATTAAACAATTGACGCAGTATCCATATAGTCATATAGTTCGATTCCCTTGCGGAGAGAAAAGTAATGGAAAACAATCCGAACTATCATCGCATTAAAGCTCGGCTCGGCGATTACGAATTTGATGCCGAAGGTGACCGCGAATTGGTCAGTAAGCAGTATGATCAATTTATATCTACTATTTCCGCTATTTTTCAGGCTCCTAAGCCTGCGGTTCAATCTACTGCACATTCATCAAACGGTTACATCCAGGCAGCTAAACCACCTGATAATCCTATTGAAGACGGAATTCTCAAACGCGTGTTTCGCCAAGACGATGGCCTTTCCCTTTTGGCGATGCCGCGAACAGATAATGCCGAAGCAGACGCATTGCTTGTCATTCTATATGGGTTTCTAAAGTTAGAAAACGAACGCGCGGTTACTGGCCTTTCCTTAATGAAAGCAGCTAAACAATCCGGGATTAACGTTGATCGGATTGACCGTACTATTGATGCCCGCGGAGGCCTAATCCAAGCCGCTGGAAATAAGCGCGGGCGCAGGTATTCCCTAAATAACAGGGGAATCGCGGAAGCAGAGCGATTGGTTCGAGAAATGGTGGAATAAAAAAACCAGCGAGGCAGACGCAATTGACTGGATGTACTTCTGCTACAGGCAGTGGAGAAATCATATGGCAGAGTGTATCCATACTATTTATATTTTACTGGCAAAAAGGAGGGCGCCGTGAGAAGAGATTAGACCCTTAGCGATCATGCAGAATCTGTCGCCGCTAAGGGCGGAAAAAGTAGGCCAACACATAGGATTTCCGCGATCAACAGAACCTATGTGTCGGCCCAGACAGGGACAGAAATCAAATGCCGGGGTGGCGAAACTGGTATACGCGGCGACTTTGGAAGTCGCCGGCTTTACGCCTTGCGGGTCCGACTCCCGTCCCCGGCACCTACTATATCAACCCATTTTATTACCACCTAACCGGCTGACTTGCATAAGTGTTCTTTGTAGTCGGATAACTATCTACCCATCATTAAAACTCAAACCGCAATTCACCCATCCAACCCTGCGCGTTAAATTTATCCCGTGACTCGCCGGTGTACTTAAGCGAGCTGGTCATGCCGCTGTGCGAGCGATACGAGATGCCGGCGCCGAACATGGCGCCGTCGCGTTGCGCGGATTGGCCGTCGATGGAGAACGACGCATTCGGCGCGTCGACGTACGACGCGTTGATGACGCGGTTGTCGACGCCGAAGTCGTGGACCCAGGCGAGCGAAATTTCGGGAATCCACTGGCCGCCGCTGCCGGCGCCGAAGAAACCTAACACGCGAATGCCGAGCGTGGACGACAACGCGCTGGTAGTGTGGCCGTCGACAATCAAACCAGCGCCGCTGCCATTTTCGCGGAAACCTTCTTCTTTCACGCGGGTGTACTGCAAACCGGCGAACGGACCGGTCCACCATTTGTCGTAGTTCGCGAAGTAGCCACCGCCGACGCTCGCGGCGAGGACGTCGCCGTAGTGTTTGCTGGTGACCGGCGTCGTGGTCGAACCGATGATGATATTGCGGTGCACGTCGTACCCATTGCGGCCGGACGAGAACGTACCGTTCAGGTACATGCCCTGATCGATGTAATCGGTATAGGCGGACCATAACGTGCCGTCGATGCGAGCGTCGTTTTGATCGAGATCGTTTTGTACGTGGTTTCTCACCGAGCCGATGCTCATGCCAACGCTGGTGTTGGGCGTCACGCGCACGTCATAACCGATCGTCGAACCATTAATGGAATATTCGAAACCCGCAAAACGATCGGTCGGTGTCTGATCGCCTTTCTGGCTAAAGCCCTTAATCCACAATCCGTATAAGCGCTCTTGCTGATCGACGCGCGTATCGAGCAGTCGCGCTAAATCGCCGTCGTTGTAGGCCAATTGAATCGGATCGTTATTCGACGTCGACAACCCATCGGTGAAGCGCGTCAGCGTGCGCGTTTGCACGACATTGGTGTATTGCTGCGTACCGTTGAGCGAGGTAGCGCTGTAACCGCCGTACACTGCTGGGCTTAAACTGCGGAACGCGGTTTCGAATTGCTGTGCATCGGTGAAGGTCTGCATCTGCCCTAATACCTGGCGCAGATCGCCGGTAACTGTCGGCAACAAACCATCCAATCGCCGCGCAATCGCGTTTTGTTCTTGGTTTGTCGTAACGGTCGTGAAACTCGCCGCGTTCGCTTGTACACGCAGACGGTCAGCAAGCATTTGCGAACTGAAGCTGAGCAACGGCGTCGATTGCGGCAAATCGATTTGCGCGAAACCCGAGTCCGGACCGAAACCGCCACCCGGGATGAAAAGGAATCCGCCGCCAGCGGTGATAACGTCGAAGGTCGTGCCGTTGGTGTACGTGCCGCCGCCGTTGACGATCTTCACATTGCCGTAAGCAATCGCGACATCGCGAATCGAGAATTGCCCATAGGTACCATCGCCATTGATGCGCGCTTGGAACAAGCCGTTGTTACTGAAGATGTGCGAACCGTTCAACCGCAGCGTGCCTTGATTGACCGTTACGTTCTGGAAGTAATGATTGCCGATCGGCGTATAGGTGAAGGTGCCCGCGCCGTTCTTGGTGGCGCTGTGGAACGGGGCTTCGGCGCTAAAGCTGCCGCTATTGTTGAAAATCACATCCACGAAATCGGCATGCAGCAGACGGCCATTAACCGTCGGCGTTCCTTCGAGCACCAGGGTTTCGCGATCGTTAATGCTCGCGCCAAAATCGATGTCACCATTGACGACCGAGGTTGCGCCGAGACTGATGGTGTCGTTGCCCGCGCCGGCGTCGATGGCGAGGTTGCCCGTGATGATCGGCAGCGTGCTCGATCCAAGATCGACGAACTGCGTCACGCTGATCGTACCGTTATTGATGATCGTATCGTCGCCGGCGCCAGTGTCGATTCCCACCACCGTCGTGTGCGACACGTTCGCCAGATCGGTTTCCACCGAAGCGGATATCGTGCCGTTGTTCACCACGCGATCGTTGCCGGATCCGGTGCGGACGCCGGTCGCCGTGCTCCAACTCTTGGCGAGAATATTGCCGTTGTCTTTCGCCGTGGTGTAGTTCGTCGATACGATTAAGGTGCCATTGTTGACGACGACGTTGTTGCCGTTGCCGGCTTGAATCCCCATCCCGTCAACCTTGGCGTAAACCTCGCGATGGTTCGCGTCGCCGTCGCCGCCCCAACCGAGTTCGGCGTCGGCGGAAACGATGACCGTCATGTCACCGTCGTTCTGCAGCCAATTATTTCCGTTGCCAGCTTTGATACCCGTCACGGTCGCGATCGCCGTGATATCGCCTTGCGCGGTGTTGTCGCCGCCGCAAGCAGTGCAAGAGTAGCGGTCGACAGAAGACACGCCGCCGATGCCGGCGTACGAAATGATGTACGCGGTGCCGCGATTGATAACGGTGTTGCGTCCATCACCCACGCTGAAGCCGATCGCGTCGGCCGTGCCGGTGGCTTCGACGTTGGACAACGGCTCGGTGCCGCGACCACCTAATACATACACGCCACCGAAAGCGCCGGCCGACGCGCTCACGTCCATCCTGCCGTCGTTGACGACGAGGTTCGCGCCATTGCCGGCGCTGATGCCGACGGCATAAGCGCTGGTCACTAGGGTTCCAACACCGCCGCTGCCGCCGTCGGTAGAACCGGCGTCGGTGCTGATCGTTAACTCGGATGTTGTCGACGCGTTGACCGTCAAATGCGCGCCGGTTTGGTTGTAGATGCGCTGATCGCCGTTACCGGCGCGGATACCGGCCGCGCGCGCGGCGGTTTCACTGCGAACGTAACCGTCGGCATAACCCAACGAAACACCGTCGGCGTCGGTCGAGGCGGTGGAGTAAGGCGTCGAGCGCACCGAGATCGTTCCCGTATTAATGATGAGACTGGAACCGTCGCCGACGACGATACCGTCGGCGATGACATCGTCGTTTGGATCGACGTTAACCACGCCCATGATCGCGCTTGATAAGCCGAGACCCGCGCCACCCATGTTGCCCGCGTTCGGGTCGGTGTACGCGCTCGCGGTGCCGTTGACCTCGACGGTCAAGGTGCCGCTGTTGCTGATTTGATGATCACCCGCCCCGGCACGAATGCCGGCGACGTCTCCGGCGGCGCGTGCGCTCGAATTGGCGTAGGCATCGCCGCCCAGCAAACCGAGTAGCGAGGCGTCGCCGCCACCAGCGTGCGAGTTGGCGTAAG
>JAHFQD010000200.1 GCA_023266455.1 Candidatus Muproteobacteria bacterium | reverse complement strand
GAATCCGTGCGCGAACAACAACGCCACGCCTTTTTTCAGGTTCGGTTCGACGCTTTCGTTGTAGATTTTTTTCTGCTGCTCGTCCGGCGCCAGGATCATGACGACGTCGGCGTCTTTCACCGCGTCGGCCACGTTCTTAACAGCGAGGCCGGCTTTCTTAGCCTTCTCGACCGAGGGCGAACCGTCGCGCAGCGCGACGACGACTTGCACGCCGCTGTCCTTCAAATTCTGCGCATGCGCGTGGCCTTGCGAGCCGTAACCGACGATCGCGACTTTCTTGCCGCGGATGATGGAGAGATCGGCGTCGCAATCGTAGTAAACCTTCATTTGATTCATGTCTGCCATAGAGTTCATAACGTGGAGGGTCCTGTGAATTAATCTTGGGTCGCGGTGGCGCGCGCGGAGGTTTTCTCGACGCGCAAACTGCGGTCGCCGCGGGCGATACCGGAAACGCCGGAACGCACGACTTCGACGATGCCGCTCGGTCGCAGCGCTTCGATAAACGCATCGAGCTTTTCGCCGTCGCCGGTCAGCTCGACGGTGTAGTTTTTATCGGTGACGTCGATAATCCTGCCGCGGAAAATCTCGGCCAGGCGTTTTACTTCTTCGCGCGCGTTGCCGGCGGCGTTGACCTTAACCAACAACAGCTCGCGCTCGATATGCGGACCGTCGGTGAGTTCCATCAGCCGTACGACGTCGATGAGTTTGTTCAACTGCTTGGTGATCTGCTCGATGATTTCGTCCGAGCCCGTGGTCACTAGCGTCAACCGCGACAACGTCGGGTCTTCCGTCGGCGCGACGCTTAGCGATTCGATGTTGTAGCCACGTGCGGAAAACAATCCCGCCACGCGGGATAAAGCGCCCGCTTCGTTTTCCAACAACATCGCAATAATGTGACGCATCTTAAGCGAGCTCCCTGTTAATCGGCGCCGCCGCCAAGAACGGGCTCATAATGATTTCGTTATGGCCTTTGCCAGCGGGGATCATGGGGAACACATTTTCGGCTTGATCAGTAATGAAATCCATAAACACCAAGCGATCCTTGAGTTTGAGCGCTTCTTTCAACGCGCCTTCAACATCGCCCGGTTTCTCGATCTTCATGCCGACGTGCCCATACGCCTCGGCAAGTCGCTCGAAATCCGGCAGCGCGTCCATGTACGAATGCGAGTAACGCTTGTCGTAGAAGAACTCTTGCCACTGACGCACCATGCCCATGTAGCGGTTGTTCAAGTTGATGATCTTGATCGGCAGGTCGTACTGTTTGCAGGTCGATAATTCTTGGATGCACATTTGGATCGACGCTTCGCCGGTGACGCAGGCGACGGTTTTGTTCGGATGCGCCAGCTGCACGCCCATCGCCGATGGCAAACCGAACCCCATGGTGCCGAGACCGCCGGAGTTGATCCAATGTCGCGGCTTATCGAACTTATAAAATTGCGCCGCCCACATTTGGTGCTGGCCGACATCGGAGGTCACGTATGCCTGACCCTTGGTGAGTTCGTACAATTTTTCTAGAACGTACTGCGGTTTGATCAACTCAGTTTTGCGATCGTACGCGAGGCAATTGAGCGCGCGCCATTCGTTGATCTGCGCCCACCACGACTTGAGCGCCGCCGCGTCGGGTTTTTTCTTCGTCGCCTTGATGGCTTTCGTCAATTCCTGCAACACCGCCTTCGCCGAACCCACGATCGGTACTTCCACCGGCACGTTCTTAGCGATCGACGACGGATCGATGTCGACGTGCACAATGCGCGCGTGCGGACAGAACTTGCTCAATTCACCGGTCACGCGATCGTCGAAGCGCGCGCCGATGGCGATCAACACGTCGCTCTGATGCGTGCCCATGTTCGCTTCGTACGTACCGTGCATGCCGAGCATGCCGACGAACAACGGATCAGTCGCCGGATAGCCGCCGAGTCCCATCAACGTGTTCGTGCACGGATAGCCCAACAAGCGTACGAAGTCGGTGAGCTCTTCCGCCGCTTCGGCCCAGATGATACCGCCGCCGGTATAAATCATCGGCCGCTTGGCGGAGAGAATCAGCTCGACCGCTTTCTTGATTTGTCCGGGATGACCCTTCGTCACCGGATTGTACGAACGCATCGAAATCGTTTTCGGATACGCGTACTCCGCTTTATGCGCGGTGATGTCTTTCGGAATATCGACCAACACCGGACCGGGTCGACCCGTCGTAGCGATGTAAAACGCTTTCTTGATGGTGATGGCGATGTCTTTAACGTCCTTCACCAAAAAATTGTGCTTCACGCACGGACGCGTGATGCCGACGGCGTCGCATTCTTGGAACGCGTCTTGTCCAATCAATTGGCTGGGAACTTGTCCGCTGATCACCACCAGCGGACTGGAATCCATATACGCGGTAGCGATACCGGTGACGGTGTTCGTGACACCGGGACCGGACGTCACGAGCGCAACGCCGGCCTTGCCGGTCGAACGCGCGTAGCCGTCGGCGGCATGCGCCGCGCCTTGCTCGTGCCGCACGAGAATATGTTTAACTTTGTCTTGTCGATAAAGCGCGTCGTAAATATGTAACGCCGCCCCACCGGGATAGCCGAAGATATATTCGACCCCTTCGTCTTGCAGACATCGGATCAATATATCGGCGCCGCTTAATTCCACCGTAAACTCCAGAGAACAAAAAAGCCCGCGCGTGCCCAAACCGGGGCAAACGGGCTGCTAGTTCGGATAGTAATTGCAGAAAGTTACTGTTAAGAATGCGTGGGGTCAATAGGCAAATCGGACAAAAACCGCTGAAAATACCCTGTTTTAAAAAACAACACCCCTTCTAGAGGGGTGTCGTCGCGATTTCCATCAAACTAAGACTTAGAACCAGTTCAACCAACCGTCGTCCTTGCCATCGGCGTTGGACGGATTCAAGTTAGCGGGACTCCAAAAATCGCCGCTAAAGGGATTTTTGGCGCTCATAAATTTATCGTCGACCCAACCTTCTGGGCGGGCTTCGAAAGAAGCGCGCTTGTCTTCTATCTGGCTTGAACCATTACGCACATACTCGTCAACGACCATCTGGCCATCTCGCTTAATGTCCAAGCGGAGTTGTTGATGAGGGTCACCCGTTCCCCGCATGTAAACATCTTGGATCGAGACGTACGTATCGACAAAGAATTCCTTATCGCTTACGGCGTTTAGCGAAAACGTTCTACCGTCAACGTGCACCGTGGTGACGTAATTCTCTTCTCCCGATTTCAGCGTATCGTGGATTGAATTATTGTCATCCGTGTTTTGAATTAAGCGCCACCCACCGTTGCCGGAATAAACGTATGTTTTAAATTGGCCTTCGTCATCTGTAAGGGTCACTTCGTGAGTCACTGTATTGACTCGAACCTTGCTGTCGCCAAATTCAAAAATACCGGTGTCTTCTTCCGTCTTTTTGTCGCCGTGAACGCCGTCGACACCGCTATTGTTTTCAAATCTAAAATCGACGTCACCGAAATCGTGCGTCGCGCCAATGCCTAGGCCTTCCAACTTCATAACAACCTCAAATTTAATGTCTATAAAGAGGGCGCATCATGCTCAATTGCCCTTACTTCCGCAACCAAAATAAAAAATCATTTTTAAACAACGATATGTATTTAAACACGCCGCCAAGTCGTCCCTGCGGGCCCGTCTTCCAACAAAACGCCCGCCTGTTTCAATTCGTCGCGAAGCCGATCGGACTCTGCCCAATTCTTCTCCCGACGCGCCTGGTTACGTTTGGAGAGAAGCTCGTCGATCGCCTTGTCGCTCAAACCGCCTGGCGCGGCTTCGGCGCCGTCGGAACCGGCGCGCAGATACTCTTCGGGATCTTGTTGAAACAATCCCAATACCCCGCCTAAACGCCGCAACGTCGCGGCCAAACGTGTCGCTTTTTTGACGTCGGTCGCTTTACTGCGATTGATCTCCGTCGCCAGCGCCGACAACTCGGCGAAGACTTTGGGCGTGTTGAAGTCGTCTTCCATGGCGTTGTGAAAACGCGCTTCGAATTCGTCGCCTTCGATATCGTTCGCTGCTGGCAATTCGCGCAGCGCGATGTAGAACCCATCGAGCGCGCTTTTCGCCGCACGCAGGTTGTCGTCGGAATAATCCAACGGACTCCGATAGTGACTCACGAGAATGAAGTAGCGCACGACTTCGGCTGGGAACTTGGCCAGCACTTCGCGCACGGTGAAAAAATTCCCGAGCGACTTGGACATCTTCTCCTGATCCACGCGCACGAAACCCACGTGCATCCACGTGTTAGCGAATTTCTCGCCGGTGGCACCTTCGCTTTGCGCGATTTCGTTTTCGTGGTGCGGGAATTTCAA
>JAHFQD010000199.1 GCA_023266455.1 Candidatus Muproteobacteria bacterium | reverse complement strand
TCGATTTAGTACTGGGTCATAACGCGCTCGGACGCTTCGTGAAGCGCACGGCGACGCCCGACGCCGCCGCGCAAACCAACGATGCGCCACCCTCGTACGCAAACGACAATTCCGCCATACAGAGCGATACCCGTCGCGCGCGTGCGCGGCTCTTCATGCGCATACCGGCCGGGCCGTTGCGATTAGCCGATGGCCATTTGGCGGCACAGACGATGTGGTTGCTGCCGTTCGCGGTGGCGGCGCTCGTTTTCGGCGCGTTGCGGATGCGCGCGCGCAAAGCGCTCGATCCGTCGACGTTGTCGTTGGCGTTATGGTTTTCTTGGCTTGCCGTGTACGGCGTCGTGTACAGCTACGCTGGCGGCATCTTTCATTTCTACTACCTCTCGACCATGGCGCCAGCGTTCGCGGCACTCGCCGCTATCGGCATCGTCGATTTGTGGCGCCGACATCGCGACAAGAACGACCGCGATATGTTGCTGCCGGCGATCTTGCTTACAACCGCCGTGTGGCAACTTTACATCCAAGCGAGCGCACTCGAGTTGAGTTGGGACGCGCTGTTCCAACAAGGCGATTGGCTGACGTGGCTGCATCTGGCATTCGTCGCCAGCGTCGTCGTCGCCGTACCCGGCTTGATGGTCCGGTATATTCGACAACAAACCATGCCTTTGCTTTCTCTCGGCGCACTTGGAATAGGTGTGGCGGCGTTGTTGGTGATACCGACCGCCTGGACGCTGAGTAGCGTGTTCGCACCCGGCCACGGCGTGTTGCCGTCCGCGGATTTATTTCGGTTAATCGCAATTAATCGCAACAGCGACGGATCGAACACGGTGAGATTTCCGCAATCGACAAGCGTGTCGAGATTGACCGAGTTCTTGAAAACCAACCGCGCGGGCGAACGTTATTTGCTAGCGACTTCCACCACCCAACTCGCGGCGCCGATCATCATCGCCACCGGCGAGCCGGTGATGGCGCGCGGCGGATTTCATGGCCTCGATCCCGCACTCAATCCTGCGCAACTCGCGCAGTTGGTACAAACGGGTCAACTGCGTTACGCGATGGTAGGCGACGTAGCGATCGTGAGCCGCCGCATGGGTGCAGACGCGGCCGGCAAGGATGTTGCCGAATGGATTCGCGCGCACGGAAAACTCGTTAATCCAAAATTATGGCGCTCGGCGCGCGATCAATACGGAATGCAGCTCTTCGATCTGCAACCGCGTTAGTGTCGATGCGGTGTCATGTCGTAGTGTCTATGCACTGTTGTGTGATTAGCGTCGAACCATTCTTGTGCTTGCGCATGCGCGCGTTTTTTGTCATCGGCGGAAATTTTTGTCGCGACGGCGGCACGATAAAAATGCGCATCGTCGTGGCCGGCGGAGGCGGCTAGGTCGAACCACTTATAGGCTTCGATCAAATCCGCTTTTACGCCCTCGCCCGTCATATACCGCTTGCCTAACTGAAACTGCGCGTTTCGGTCCCAGCCTTTGGCGGCGCCGTCGAACCACTTGTAGGTTTCCGATGAATTTTTATCGCCGCATTGGACCTCGGCGCGTTTTGCGCCCGAGGTGATCGACGCCATGAACGAGGCGATCACCCGCTTAAAGCAAACCACCAGCGCCGAAAAACTGGTGCTGATCGGATACTCCGGCGGCGGCGCAATCGCCGCGCTGGTAGCGGCGCGACGCATCGATGTGATTCATCTCGTCACGGTGGCGGGTAATCTCGACCCTGTCGCGTGGGCGCGTTTGCATTCGATACCCGCGCTTCGTGATTCGCTAAACCCCCGAGACTATTCGCGCGAGCTCTCCCGCCTTCGTCAGACGCATTTCGTTGGGGAGCGCGATGACATCGTCCCTCTCGACGTTTACCGCGCGTATCGCCAGGCGTTTCCTGAAAACGCGAATATTCTTGTGAAAATCGTGCCGCAAGTCGATCATGGTTGTTGCTGGACAGATGTGTGGTCAAATTTGTTGAAAGAACTGCTGTAGAAACTATGCGCCGTACCCCCAAAAAATTTCTCCGCGTCGCGGTGCTCGGATTGCTGCTGTCCGGTTGCGCGGCGTTGATCGCGACTCATCTCGACGATCTCTACGGCAACGCGCACGTGCGCGACCGCGCGGTAGCGTTGGATTCGAGCTGGGGTACGCGCTTCAACAACGAGATCCAGCCGTTGTTGGAAAAACGCTGCGTCGTTTGCCACGCCTGTTACGACGCACCTTGCCAATTGCAGCTGTCGTCTCCCGCCGGAATCGAACGCGGCCTCAGCAAAGAGCTGGTGTACCAGGGCACGCGCCTCACGCAGACGCAACCGTCGCGACTTTCGGATGCGCTGTCCATCGAAGCCTGGCGCGCGCGCCAATTCCACCCGGTGCTGAACGAACGCGACCAAAACGAAACCGCCAATCGGCAAGCGGGATTGCTGTATCGCACGCTCGAACTCAAACGTCGGAATCCATTGCCGGCGCAAGCATTACTCTCGAAAGATTTCTCTCTCGGACTCGATCACGCGCAGCAATGCAGCACGATCGAGGAATTCGATGCGCTGGAAAAAAACCAACCGCTCTGGGGCATGCCTTACGGTTTATCGGAACTCGCGCCCGACGAATTCACCGCGCTCGCCGACTGGATCGCCGCCGGCGCGCCGATGCCGAAAGCGACTGCACTGCCGACGGCTTATGGCGAACGCGTCGCGCGTTGGGAAGCGTTGTTGAATCGGGACGACATTAAATCGCAGCTGATTAATCGTTATATTTACGAACATCTTTTTCTTGGTCATTTTTATTTCGATGACCTTCCGGTGACGTATTTCTTTTCGCTGGTGCGCTCGTCAACGCCACCGGGTGTCGATATCCAACAGATCCCGACGCGGCGTCCTTACGACGAGCCCGGTGTCGCACGCGTGTATTACCGGCTGCAACCGCTGCGGGAATCGCTGCTGTCGAAAACACATATGCCGTATGCGCTCGGCGAAAAGCGCTGGCAAAACTGGCATCAATGGTTCTTCGATGCGCCCTTCGAAGTCACGACGCTGCCGTCGTACAAAATCGACGTCGCGAGCAATCCTTTCATCGCCTTCGAGCAATTGCCGGCGCAATCGCGTTACCGCTTCATGCTCGATCACGCGCATTTCACCATCAACGGTTTCATCAAAGGACCGGTATGTCGCGGGCAAGTCGCGCTGAACGTGATCAACGATCGCTTCTGGGTATTTTTCGTCCGCCCGGGATTACCGAGCCGCCAAGACGCAGCGCGTTTCCTCGCGCAACAAAGCCGACACCTAACGCTACCCGCCGAATCGGCGGGCTCGATCTTGCCGATCGCGAGTTGGTTGCAGTACTCGCAGAACCAGAAGGCGTATCTGAAAGCGAAGTACGAAGTGGCCGATAGCATTCTCAGCGATAAGCGCAAACTTTCGCTGGGCCTGATTTGGGACGGCGATGGCGCCAATCCGAACGCGGCGCTGACGGTATTCCGTCACTTCGACAGCGCCACAGTTATACAAGGACTCGTCGGCAAGCCGCCGAAGACAGCATGGGTCATCGATTACCCGATTCTAGAGCGCATTCACTATCTGTTAGTCGCGGGATTCGATGTTTACGGCAACGTCGGACACCATCTGCTCACGCGTCTTTACATGGACTTCTTGCGCATGGAAAGCGAATTCAATTTTTTAATGCTGCTGCCGCGCGACGAGCAAGAAAAAGAATGGGATGACTGGTATACCGATGCGCCATGGCAAGTACGCGACTACGCGAAAAATAACCGCCAGTATTTTGATCACGATACGGACATCGTCTATAAAACCGCGACGCCAAAACTCGAACTCTACAAATTACTGGCGCAATATCTGAAACCGGTGCTCAGCAATAACTTCGACCTACGCCATCGCGACGTCCCGCCGAATCATCGCCTCTGGCTTACACAGCTCGATTCTGTGACCGGTATACCGGCGTCGATCCTGCCGCAAACCAGTGTGCTCACCGTCGAGGACAACGACGACGCGACGCGGCTCTACACCGTTCTCCACAACAACGGGCATAGCAACATCTCCAGCCTGCTGAACGAAGAATCTACGCGCCGTCCGGAACGCGATACGCTCACCGTAGTTCGCGGCCTACTCGGCGCCTATCCCGGCGCGTATTGGAACGTGCGCGAAACCGACCTCGCCCGCTTCGTCAAAGACCTCGCGGCGCTGCGCTCAGAGAACGACTACGCCACGTTCATGCGCCGATACGGCATACGCCGCACCGACAGACGCTTCTGGACGCACAGCGACAACGTACACGCGCTTTACCAAAGACAAGCGCCGCTTGAATACGGAT
>JAHFQD010000198.1 GCA_023266455.1 Candidatus Muproteobacteria bacterium | reverse complement strand
AATCACTCGGCGACGCAGTATCCAGATCTTTTCAGTGCTGACGTCGACGGTCAAAACGCCGCCAAGCTGCTCAGCGATCAAACATGGATCGAGAACACGTTCATCCCGACGGTGCAAAAACGCGGCGCGGCCATCATCGAAGCGCGCGGTTTGTCTTCCGCCGCCTCTGCGGCCAACGCCGCGATCGAACACATCCGCGATTGGACGCTTGGCACACCGGCCGGCGATTGGGTGACGATGGGGATTCCTTCCGACGGCAGTTACGGCATTCCCGAAGGCGTGATCTTCGGTTATCCAGTCACTTGCCAGAACGGCGAATACAAAATCGTGCAGGGTTTAGCAATCAGTGATTTTTCGAAAGGCCGTATCGCGGCGACGCACAAAGAATTGCTCGAAGAACGGGCGGCGGTCGAAAATCTTTTGAAATAAAAATATCGTTTCCGTAGCTCGTGAAAAATGGAGGCTATCAAAACGGCCTCCATTTTTTTATAGATGTAGTTACGTCGCGGTATCTTCTTGAACATCAGCGAACGGCCCTAACCGTGCCGGCGCAGGCGGCGAATCGCCGAGATTTAAAGGATTGCCCGAGAGCTCGGTTAAAAAGCAGTATACCGCTAAATAAACCATCTCCGCCGTTACAACGTCATTGGACCGATATCCCGCGACATAACGTTCAAAAAAATCGGGGACATAGTAAACAAACCTGTCTCTAACATTCTCCGATGCCCAGAAGATCAATATACGACGTTCAAGGTTATACCAATAATAAAGATCATCGTGCCATAGCGGTCCCGAAAAAGCAGACTGGCTGATAGATTCAGCGATGTAATCGCTGAATTGATTTTTATTTTGTTTTTGCGTGGCGATGTCCGGACTAGCATGCAGCGCCACGTTTCGACCGTCAAAGGTCGGCATCATAGGCTGCTTGAAAATATTTTCAGTGATGTGCCAAGCCATCAGATTTTCTAACGGGACTTCGATTCGCAAAATCATGCTTTCATCGAAGCGACGTTCATTTATCGCAAGCAGGACTCTGCGTCCAGAATCGTAATAGCACCAGACCTCCGGTATGAAACGCACCACGAATGACGGTCGTTTGACGATCGCTTCGAATAATTCGGCAAATTCCGTCGGCGAAGTAACGCCGAGATCGGCAACGTTGCGATTTAATCCGATTTCTTCGAACGTCTCAGGGAATGTATCTATTCCGATTTCGAGATACTCCTCGAATGTAACATCGGGATGCTGGGCGGCTTGTCGAGACGCTGAGGCACTTATTCGTTGCGCTGCATCGCGAAGAGAAAGAGTGCTTAGATCGTCTTCATCTGAAAACACTACAGACGTAGTTCTCAGCGCACCGTGGGCAGATAAAATCCGGCCTAATCCGAGCATAAAGTCTTGCCAATCGACTCTTGAAATCCCCATTTCCCTCTGGATTATTTCGGCTCGTTCGTGGCGCGCAAGGCGCACCGCCGCTTCATATTGAATATCCGTCAAAATGTGATCACGATGAAGGCGCGCTAGTACCAGCGCGAGATCACTATCGACATTAATAGAAACCTTGGAGGGAGATATCTCATCTAAATCAACGGCCTCGACCTCTTCTTTATCGAAGTGCCCGAACGAGGTTAGGACAAATCGAACGTTTAATGAAAGAGTACGAAGAGAAAAAGGACCTTCCGGGAATACGTTGTCTCCTAAACGATCCCGCAATACTTCAGCTACCTTCCGACAAATATCCGACGATACTTTACTTGTCGCTCTAGTATCCGATAGACCAAATAATTCGGTGAGCTTAACCCCCTGCTGCTGCCAATAATAAAGAAGATCACGCTGATCTTCACTGAGAGACGTCTTGTGCAGGTACGCTCGTAACGATTCTCGAATAATCGTTTGCGTTCCTTCCCAAGGAAGTACGCGCCGTCCCAATATAGACCGTAACGATTTAACTGCTCTATCGAGAACAATATCTGTCGATATTCGATCGTACTCTTGGTCGACATGAAATCCCGCGCTTTCCCAATGAGACCAAAGCCGGTGGTCTCTATTCATATAATTCACCGGAAAACCGGCGTTCACCAGCAAGTTAGCAAGATACGATGCGCGAACGGGTAAATATTTATCGCGCTTTTTAAGCTCTTCCAAACGTTTTAACAATTCGTCAAAAGCGAGCAATGGAGATATTTCAGCAATGCGCATTTGATATGCCTCGACGATATCCACACCCAGCGACAAACAACGCTGGCGCAACACATTGGCGTGTCCCATAAAAACATTTTCTGAAAGACCCAAAACGTTTAAGACACCGCCAAGCAATTTATCGTCTACTGAGATTCCGCCTATCCTTTCCAGTTCAACCTTCAATCCATCAACTGTTGCAAACCAATCCCCTCTAGCACGACGTAAAAAATTCGGAAATTCCACGACAATATCCATTCCGTCCACTGGAAGATCGCGGTAATAAACATAAAATTTATAAAGCATGGGTAAATATGGAGTGCCGCTAATCTCAGCATGTTTTAAAACACCCTCGAACATGCTGGCTGAAACTTGAAAATCAGGGTCCAGCTGCGCCATTTGTTGCATGCCTGTTGAGAACGCGACGAGTTTTGGCACGCCTCCTTTTCGACGTTTGACATATTCATCGACGATATCGACACCCTCCTCAAGATTTCGGAAATGCTCGCGAACTCTATGGCTTGTGCTAATACGTAGCGTCCATCGCATTCCGTAACGTTCGTAAAGCGTATGCTCAAAAAAAGTTGGAGAAGGAGAGAAATCAGTATCCATGTCGCCTAAGGCGTTCAATGCCGAACCAAAAACATCTAACTTACAATCGTCGGTAGTCAAAAAGCGCTGACGCACAATAGCGCCTCCTAAATAAGCGATTAGTTGATTGAAGGCGAATGTTTTAAATCCTCGATGAATTACTTTCGTAACGGATGTCGATGCCTGCGATCGTAATTGTTGAAATAGCCGTAGTGCTTCCGAATTCTTTATCGGCCGCAACTTATCATCGACCCGACGTTGGCTCTCCAAGATCGTCGGTCCGTTAGGTCCAAAATAAACGACGAAATAAGCCAGCGGCAACTCACCGGATCGTAGACGACAGAGCAAAAATGTGCCCGAATGTCCGTTTTCAAATCCAGGTGCATGGAGAGTCGCTCGTTCCAAACGCGTCGGGGGAATATCCCGCATACTCATTTCCGGCAGCGTGATTCTTCGCACCTCGAAGTGATGTCCTATATAGGTAAATTTCTCATGGAAATCGAAGGCTCCCGGTGGAATTTCTCCCGCCAGCAAATAATCTCTCACACGTCCACGCGAGAATAAAACTTCCTTGATTCGATCCACGGCGTCTCGCGTTACCTCCGAATCCATGTGCACCGCTCGACTTACCACGGACAAGAACGTATCGACAAATTCTCCTGGCTCTGTCGATGCTACCGCTAGCACATCCTCACCCAATACCGCGACTCGTCGCGATCGGTCGATCGCCATGCCGTTAACCTCGACTCGGGTCTCCAACTTCCAACGCTGCTGCGCGAGCGTGGCGAGCAATGCGTCCAGCGTCGGCGATCGATTAGCAAGCCAAGACACCTGCGTTTCCAGCATCGCGTTAATGATTCGGATTCCATGCGCTGTTTGCAACAACGCCGCACCGAACAATCGCGCGAAGATCGCTGCAGGCAAATGTGCGGCGTCCGCAACCATGAGATTGGTAGCTCGTGATAATTGTGGAACGAACGCGAATCCGCCTGGTTCCGCTGCGTCCGCCTTATCGGCATTTATTCCGAGCACATGTCTATACGGAACTGGGTCGGGTAGCACATCTTGATCCCACAGCACATGAAGCCGTCTGCCTGGCGTAATGCCGATAAAAAGTGCGGGACCACCGACACGATTCAACGCGACGTGACGCGCATGTGTTTTATGGTGTCCGGGCAGTAACAGTTGATCGCGATAGCTCGGTTTTTCCCGGTTCATGACCCGTTTAGCGTCGAGTGTAAAAACTTGTACGTCTTGGCCTGGGGAAAATTTAAAACGAATCAAAAGCGGCTTGCCGCTTGTCTCGCTGTGCGAGAGAACGCTATCGCCGAGCGTCTCTAGTAATTGCTGCTGGAGATATGGATCAGGGTGCGCGCTCATCGCTTGGTTTTTTTCCAGACAAAGCGATACCGCGGCGAGAAGATGTTCCCGCGTCGCCGCCACGACAAATTCGGCACAGGCGCGATCACGGTGCAGGCGCCATAACGACGCTATGCCGTTTTCGGCGGCTTCATCGAGAGTAGCGGGATCAACGTGGAATGTTTCGAGCTTAATC
>JAHFQD010000197.1 GCA_023266455.1 Candidatus Muproteobacteria bacterium | reverse complement strand
TTGCTGCGCGCCGTGGATGGTTACGCGGTACAGATCAGTCTCAACAACGCACGCAAATACGGTTTTATCGTCGCAACGCATCTGGACACTCAACCCATGCCGCTCGGTGGTTTGGGTCCACTTTGGGCGGTGTATGACGCCGACCGTGTCCCTGAGATGGCCGCGAAGCCGGTCAACCAACGATTTGCCTTATGTCCGTGGGCGCTGTACCACATCGACGTCCAAGCATGAATGCATTTGCGCGCTGTTAGCTATACGCCATTGCTTTGCGCTGCTTAGCCGCTTTACGCTTTGCAGAATAAATAACTCACGCCGGTACGAAAAATAATTTTCTAAGGCAGTAACGCTTATACAACATCTCGATAGTTCGCTTACTCGGAACGCCCGTTGCAGCCCAACTATTGATCGGCCCAGGCGTCGAGTTCAAGTCGGTCCAAAGCAGGGGTTCAAATTCCTCTGTGTATTCCATGAATCAATTACTCAATGTGTTGCACCCCATCCGCATCGCAAGCGAGATAATATCTTGGCGTGAACACTATCGATTGGCTGCTTGATTCGGACCCTGCCATACGCTGGCAGACGATGCGCGATTTGACTGACGCTTCCCCGGCGGCGGGTGCCAAAGAGCGGGCTCGCGTTGCGCGCGAAGGAATCGGTGCCGACATTCTCGCTTGTCAGGGATCGGACGGCTCGTGGCATCGGGCCGATGAGCCTACGTGGTTGCCAACCCTTTATACGATGTTGCTTTTGCGGTCGACTGGAGTCGACTGCGATGAACCCGTCGTCGAATCGGCAATGACGCGCCTCCAGGCAGGGTTCCGATGGCACGAGGAGCTCGGCAACAAGCCGTTCTTCGACGGTGAGATAGAGCCGTGTATCAATGGCGGTACGCTCGCGCTCGGCGCTTACTTCGGGCGTCCATGCGAAGACCTCGCGCGCCTTCTGGTCGGCGAGCAGCTCGACGACGGCGGTTGGAACTGCGAAGCGCCGAAGAGTACGCGTGCATCGTTTCATAGCACCATCTGCGTGCTGGAAGGATTGCTTGAGTACGAACGTGCCGTCGGGCCCGCACCGGAGATTACAGCGGCCAGGCGACGAGGCGAGGAATACTTGCTCGAACGTACTCTTTTCCGACGACGCTCGACTGGAGAAGTCGCGAATCCGGCGTTCCTCCAATTCGCGTTTCCACCGCGCTATCGCTACGACGTCCTCCGCGCGCTCGACTACTTCAGGGACGCCGGCGTTCAGCCGGATGCACGCATCGGCGATGCGCTACAAATCATCATGGACAAGCGGCAGGCTGACGGTCGATGGCTTCTCGACGGCACCTGCAACGAAGCGCTCGCGCTTCCGTTCGGCGAGTCGGTGGGCGAGCCGAGTCGATGGAACACGCTACGCGCGCTGCGCGTATTTCGTTGGTGCGAGGGGAGATAAGCGAATTCGCTTATCGTGGCGGACGATATAAAGCGTGCTTGGCGCCTACACGCTGGTCGCGCGCGCCACAGCAAAGGATCGATTTCAATAACGCTCGCTCGATCGCATCGATCAGCGGCGGCTGTTTAACTGGCTGTGCAACCGACGTAGGTGTCGGCGCGCGCGCCGCCGCGACGGACGTTTGATTCAGCGAGTGCTCATAATTACGGAGTTGTAATCCGGCGATCGCGGTTCTGCGGACTTCACGTCAACTTATCCATCGCCTTGTTTTATCCATTGCTTGATTGCATCGATCGTCTCTTTCTCGATGCCGTTGTAACTATGATGCGAAGGCCCGTGACAGGGGTCGCCGGTTTCGGTTCCGCCTTCCATGGCGATGAAATCGTTTCCGTATTGCTCATGGGAGTACTGCGCGCGATTAAAAGGCGTGGTGAAACATCGGTCTCGTTTGTGATGGACTACCAAGTGACGGTTCTTGTATTTCTTCGCGTTGAAGGAAGCGATGCGATCCAACGACGAGGTGTGGATTTCGCCAGCGATTTTGTCCGAGAGATATTCCGCCAATTGCATGGTGTCGAAAGTACCGCGACTGGTTCCCATTAGATAAATCCGCGCCGTCGGGAAACGATTTTTTAAATCGTCGAGGATGACTTGAATTCGCTCCTCGTTCGGCGATGCGTTTGTCAGCACGGTGGAGAATTCATCGTCCACGATGAATTTCCTCGATCTAACTAAAAAGTTACCCCTGGCCGCATAAGTAAGCTTCCCATCTTCCATTCGTGGATTCACCGTTCCCATTCCACCGGGGAAAAGAATAATCACGTATCGCGGCGACGGGTTTGTGTAGTTAAGGACGTAAGGAACCGTTTCGCCGTTGGGGTAATGCGCCGTCGTTATAAGCGTTTCCGCAGCGTGGCAAACTTGTGCTGAAAATGCCGCGGCGATTAACAAGAATCGGTACGCCGGTATCATGTTTTTCCTTGATTATGACTATCGACAATATTACAGAGGGGATTCCATCTTCCCGTCCGCTATACTGCACCCACAATTTTCGAGGAGCAAACGATGCGTCGATTACTGGTTGTGATGATGTTGGTTTTCGGTAGCGTCAGTTTGTTGACCGTGGCATCGGCCGAGGCGGCGCGTTTAGGCGGCGGCAAATCGTCGGGCATGCAGCGTCAATCGATTCCGCGCGAGGCGCCGAAGTCGACGCCGTCGCAACCGCAGTCCGCCCCGAAACAACCGACGAGTCCACCGGCCACGCAGCCGAGCGGGATGTCGCGTTGGCTTGGGCCATTGGCGGCGTTTGGATTGGGTGCGGTGTTGATGTCGATGTTCGGCGGCAGCGCCTTCGTCGGCGCCATCGGTAATATGTTGATGATCGTCTTGCTTATCGGGGGAGTTTTCCTCGCGCTAAATTATTTTCGGCGCCGCGAAGTGCCGGCGACGGCTGGCGCCGCGCCGCCGCCGTACGCCGAGATACCGCCGGCGACAGCGCGCGTTGCGATCGATCCGAACTCCGTTGCCGCGTTGTCGATGCCGAGCGCGCAAGCTTATCCGCAAGGTTTCGATGCCGAGGGGTTTGTCCGCAACGCCAAATTAATCTTCATTCGGTTGCAAGCAGCAAACGACGTCGGTGACGCTGGCGATATTCGTGACTACACCACACCCGAACTGTACGCGGAGCTCGCCCTGCAGATTCAAGAACGCGCCGGCACGCCGCAAAAAACCGAAGTGATTACGCTTCACACCGAGCTATTGGACGTAACGCAGGAATCAGACCGGTTGCTCGTCAGCGTGCGTTTCACCGGACTGGTGCGGGAACAAGAAATCGGCAACCCTACGACGATCGACGAGATTTGGCATGTGGTGAAGGAAATAAAAAATGCCAAGGCGACGTGGCTGATCGCGGGGATTCAACAGAATAGCTAAATTGTTATGTCCAGTAAGTCGACCGATCACTACATCGCACTAGGTTTCACCGTCGCGATTATTAAATAATTGGCCAGCGCTTTCGCTGCGCGCTTGGCAATATCGGTGAACGCTTCGACTTATTAATTCTCCGGATCTATCGGTTGTCCATCTTCCCATTTGTTATTCGTCCACACATTCCCGGCGCCGTTGACGTTGAAGTCGGTAACCGGGCCGTACGCGGCGCATTTGAGATTGGTGCCGCGTTGGAAGACGTTATCTTTGTAAACGATATGGTCCGAGTGCGGCGTGGGCGACGTCGATTTTTCACCGCCGTACGTGCAGTAGGCCGATCCCATGTTGGCGCCTAAGAAATTGTTCTGCACCAGCGCACCGGAAATCGGGGCGAAGTTGGGAATGAAATTAACATTGCCCTCCGGGGCTCTATCCAAACATTCCACGCTGACGTCATACGCCAAACGGTATTTACCGGACAAGCGCTGTGGGCACCGTATGCGGCGGACTACGAGGATGTCGCCACCTGGTTCGGCGTGCAATTGCAACGACGCAATGGTCTCTCGGACGCGACCCAAGTAACTCCGATGCTGCGCTTTTTTCAGCGCGACTGGTGGATTGACACCGGCGTCAGCACCAACAGCCAACATCGTGGCGACGTTTTTATCAACGTCATGCTTCTGTATTAAGGGGTAAATTATGAAATCTTTAAAAATTCTAATCGCACTATTACTCGCGTTATTCGCTAACCATGTTTGGGCAGCGACGACCGTTAAAATGCACGTCGACGGATTAGTGTGTGCGTTCTGCGGTTCGGCCATTGAGAAGAAACTTAGGTCTCATAGCGCCACGGCCGATGTGCTGGTCAGCCTGGAAAATAAAATTGTCGCTGTCAGTTTCAAAGAAGGCCAAGACGTTAGCGATGACATATTAAAAGCGCAGATCAATGACGCCGGCTATCAAGTT
>JAHFQD010000196.1 GCA_023266455.1 Candidatus Muproteobacteria bacterium | reverse complement strand
CGACGTTAGAAGCTCGCAATCGCGCTGTACACCGACTGCTTATCGACGGCGTGACCGTCGAATATCGCACACCCGATGGTTCGATTCGTGGTGCGCAGGCGAGGGTGATCGACTTCGATAAGCCGGACAACAACGATTGGCTTGTCGTCAACCAGTTCAGCGTTTCCGAAAACAAGCACACGCGTCGGCCGGATGTGGTGGTGTTCGTTAACGGTCTGCCGCTGGTGTTGATGGAACTCAAAAACGCTGCCGACAAAAACGCCACAATCTGGTCTGCCTACCAACAATTACAAACCTACAAATCCGAACTGCCGACGCTCTTCGCTTTCAATTCGCTGCTGGTGATCTCCGATGGTGTCGAAGCGCGGATCGGGACGCTGACCGCCGGGCGCGAATGGTTCAAGCCGTGGCGCACGATCATGGGCGAGACGCTTGCGCCGGCCAGCATGCCGGAGCTGCAGGTGATGATCGAAGGCGTGTTCGACAAGAAGCGGCTGCTCGATTTAATCGGCAACTTTATCGTCTTTGAAGACGACGGCGGAAAGCTGATCAAGAAGATGGCGGGGTACCATCAGTTTCATGCCGTGCGGGTCGCGGTCGGCGAGACGCTGCGTGCCGCGAAGCTGGGGCAGATGGCGGAGACGACCGGTCGTTACGAGAACGGAAGCAGGCCCGGCGGCGATCCGGGGGATCGGCGTATCGGCGTGGTGTGGCACACGCAGGGGTCGGGCAAGAGTTTGACCATGGCGTTTTACGCGGGGCGCATCATTCGCGAACCCGCGATGGAGAATCCCACCATCGTCATGCTCACTGACCGCAACGACCTGGACGATCAGCTCTTCGGTACCTTTTCGCGTTGTCAGGATTTACTGCGGCAGCCGCCAGTGCAGGTGGCGAATCGCGCCGATCTGCGCGCGAAGCTTTCCGTGGATGCCGGCGGGGTTGTGTTTACCACGATTCAAAAGTTTTTCCCGGAAGAGAAGGGCGACCGTCATCCCGAGTTATCGAAGCGTCGCAACATCGTCGTGATCGCCGACGAAGCGCACCGTAGCCAATACGACTTCATCGACGGCTTCGCGCGCCATATGCGCGACGCTTTGCCGAACGCGTCGTTTATCGGCTTCACCGGCACGCCGATTGAACTCACCGACAAGAACACCCAAGCGGTCTTTGGCAATCACATCAGCATCTACGATATCGAACGGGCGGTTAAGGACGGGGCGACCGTGCCGATTTACTACGAAAGCCGACTCGCGAAGCTTTCGTTGGAAGAGAAAGAAAAGCCAAAGATCGATCCCGAATTCGAAGAAGTCACAGAAGGGGAGGAAGTCGAGCGCAAGGAGAAGTTGAAGAGCAGGTGGGCGCAACTTGAAGCGGTCGTGGGATCGGAGCGGCGCCTAAAGCTCATCGCGCAGGACATCGTCGACCACTACGAAAAGCGGTTGGACGCGATGGACGGCAAGGCGATGGTGGTATGTATGAGTCGGCGAATCTGTGTAGAGCTGTACCGGGAGATCACACGGTTGCGCCCGAACTGGCACGATGATGACGACGGTAAGGGCGCGGCAAAGGTTGTCATGACTGGTTCCGCACCCGATCCGGTTGACTGGCAACCGCACATTCGAACTAAGTCGCGCCGGGAAGATTTGGCAAAGCGATTCCGCAACGCCAACGACCCGCTGCGACTCGTGATCGTGCGCGATATGTGGTTGACCGGCTTCGATGCGCCGTCGCTTTCCACGATGTATATAGACAAACCAATGCGCGGGCACGGACTGATGCAGGCCATCGCGCGTGTGAACCGCGTATTCAAAGACAAACCTGGTGGTTTGGTTGTGGACTATCTCGGTCTTGCACCAGAACTCAAAGCTGCACTCGCCGCCTACACGGAGAGCGGTGGCACAGGCAAAACTGCGCTGGACCAGCAAGAAGCCGTGGCGGTAATGCAAGAGAAGTACGAAATCTGCGCAGGCATGATGCACGGTTTTGATTGGTCGAAATGGATGATCGGTACTCCGCAAGAAAGGCTCAGTGTACTTCCTATGGCGCAGGAACATGTTTTATCGCAAGACGACGGTAAGAATCGCTGGCTTCGTGTCGTGCAAGAACTGTCGCAATCCTTCGCGCTTGCGGTGCCACATGCGGAGGCGATTCGCATTCGCGATGATGTGGCGTTCTTCCAAGCCGTGCGAGCAAGCCTCGCCAAGCGCGCGCCGGGTGAGGCAAGGACCGAAGAAGAGCTAGATCACGCAGTCCGCCAAATCGTTTCCCGCGCAGTTGTATCAGAAGGGGTGATAGACATATTCGAAGCCGCAGGCTTAAGAAAGCCTGACCTCTCGATTCTCTCCGACGAATTCCTAGCCGAAGTTCGCGGTATGCCGCAAAAGAATTTAGCCGTTGAACTACTGCGCAAACTTCTCGGTGGCGAAATCCGTATGCGCCGTCGCAAGAACTTGGTGCAGGCACGTTCGTTCTCCGAAATGCTGGAACAAGCCCTGCGTCGCTACCAAAACCGTGCCATTGAAGCCGTGCAGGTCATCGACGAAATGATCCAGATGGCCAAGGAAATGCGCGAAGCCGACAAACGCGGCGAAGCCCTTGGCTTAACCGAGGACGAACGTGCCTTCTACGATGCTCTCGAAACTAACGACAGCGCTGTAAAAGTATTGGGCGACGACGCGCTGCGTACCATTGCCCGTGAGTTAGTGGCTACGGTAAGAAAGAACATCACTATCGACTGGACTGTACGAGAAACTGTCCGTGCGCAACTTCGAGTGCTTGTTAAGCGGATCTTGCGCAAATACGGCTACCCACCTGACAAACAAGAGAAGGCAACCCAAACTGTCCTGGAGCAGGCGGCGTCGCTTTCTGAATTATGGGCAACAGGATGACGAGTTGGTGCGCGTCGAACTTGTATAATGGCACGCACTCCATGCAACTTTATTTGCCGTCTTGCTGACGGCCATCTATATTTTTTGTTTCAGGACGCTGAGGCATGGCGCGAATAAATTCGCGCGTATTGTCCCAAGACACAACGACGGGACACGGTAGCAGCTTGCAAGTACTTAAATAACATGGTGGGCGATGCAGGGTTCGAACCTGCGACCCCTGCCGTGTGAAAACGACTTTCTGATTCTAGTGTCATTCAACTCAACAACTTACGCGCCTTGGCTCCGCGCGATCGTGACGCAGAATGACGGAAATGTACTGCATTTTACTGGCGGTCGTCACGGTGTTGTCACGCCATGTTTGCGTTCTCCAAAGTCACAACCAAACGTCCGCGTTCGGCCAAGAGCGGACGTTCGCACGCTCTTGGCCGTAACCGTGGTACGTCCCTGGTCGCTCACGAAAGTGATCATGTTGATCGATTTAATATGTTCGAGAACGCAAGATCGCAATTCAGCGGTTAACTCATTTTGTGAACATTTTTGTCAACTTTAATGAGCGCGGCCAATCCTGACGGTCTATGATGAGCGCCCATGAAAGTAAAGTTCCTAAAAAGCGCTGTAAAACCCTCGGATTACCCATATCCGTATAATCCTGAAGTGGCATTGGTCGGGCGCAGCAACGCCGGCAAATCGTCGTTTATTAATGCGCTGACTGGTCAAAAAATCGCGAAGGTCAGTTCCACGCCTGGGAAGACCCGGCTGCTCAATTTTTTTGAGTTGGATGAGAGCGTGTACCTGGTCGACATGCCTGGATACGGGTTTGCCAAGGGCAACCAAAATGAAGTGAAGAGCTGGAAGCAGATGATCGAGACCTACCTCAACGAGCGCGAAACGCTGAAGGGTGTGGTTTTGATCATGGATATTCGCCGCGAATGGAGCGACGAAGAGGAAATGCTGAAGGATTGGTTCGCCGCCAATGAGGTGCCGTGGGCCGTGGTGCTGAACAAGGCCGATAAGCTTTCGCGCTCGCAAGCGGCGGCGCAGTTGAAAGTGATCACCGCTGAAATGGGCGCCGAGCCGCCAGTTTTTTCGCTGTCGTCGTCTAAGAATGAAGGCTTTGAAGACGTGCGCAACTTAGTGTTCAAAGAGTGGGGACGTAGGTGAAAGCCATTGGAGTGATTCCGACCCGCTATGCGTCGATCCGTTTTCACGGCAACTCTTTGAAAAAGATTCTGCGGAAGCCGTTGCTGCAATGGGTGATTGAGGGTGCTCGCCAGTCGAAATTGCTGTCGGAGATTTGGGTGGCCACCGACCATCCCTCAATCAGTGCGAACCAATCTGGCTTGCTCATAACTGTTGAATATTGCATATCTGCAGGATGATGTTTCAGGCGGGTGGCTGTCGTTGCACGCAATTGGTTCAAGCGTGATGAACCAGGTG
>JAHFQD010000010.1 GCA_023266455.1 Candidatus Muproteobacteria bacterium | reverse complement strand
AATTCGTATTCAAACGCGAAGCGCACACCGACGCTCTTGCCGATCCAGTTGGCCTGCATCGTCTTCACGCGCTCGGGCCAACCGGGAAGTTTGTCTAAATCGCCGAGCAACTCGTCGGCGTATTTCGTAATCGCGAAGTAGTACATCGGAATCTCGCGCTTCTCGACCACGGCACCGGTGCGCCAACCGCGACCGTCGATTACCTGTTCGTTCGCGAGTACGGTCTGATCGACCGGATCCCAATTCACCACGCCGGTTTTTTTATACGCGATGCCCTTCTCCAACATGCGCAGGAACAACCACTGGTTCCATTTGTAATACTCTGGCTTGCAGGTGGCCAACTCGCGCGCCCAGTCGATGGCGAAGCCGAGCGACTTCAACTGCTTCTTCATGTACGCAATGTTGTCGTAGGTCCACTTCGCCGGCGGCACGCCATTGGCCATGGCTGCGTTTTCGGCCGGGAGACCGAAAGCATCCCAACCCATCGGCTGCAAGACGTTGTAGCCGCGCATGCGGTGATAGCGCGCGAGCACGTCGCCGATGGTGTAGTTGCGCACATGTCCCATGTGCAACTTGCCGGAGGGATACGGAAACATCGACAGGCAGTAATACTTCGGCCGCGTCGTGTCTTGATCGTCGGCGCGAAAAGAATGGCGCGCTTCCCAAAAAGTTTGGGCGTCGACTTCTACTTTATCGGGGGCGTAACGATCTTCCATTGCGATGCCAGCGTTGTCGGAAATTCGGCGGGCAAGCATATCAAAGTGCGGGAAAACGCGCGAAGCGTCGGGACTTTTTTTAACCTCACCCCACCCGCTTGAGCCAGCCGCGCGCGTATTTCTCGCGCGTGGCGTCGGACTCAATGGATTCGATGTAGTGCATTCCCTGCAAGATATTGAGCGTCTTGAGCAAAAAGACCGGTTTGTCTTTTTTGCGATAGGTCGTCAGCGCGGTTTGGGTCTGCGGGCCGAAAGCGCCGTCGGCTTGCAGGTCGGGATACAACGCACCGTCACGATTCAACACATTCAACGCGCGCTGCAGAAACGTCACCGCCCGCGCCACCCCTAAATTAACCGCGATATCCAGCAGCTTGGCGGCGATCGCTTGATCGGCGATGGCGGTTCCCTGATACGGATCCCAGTAGCGTTGTTTATAAAACTGCCGCACTGCATTGCGCAGCGCCGTATCGCGCTCGAGGCTGGCGGGAAAACCACGGCCGCGCTTGGCCTGATCGATGCGCGCCCAACCGGACCAGTCGGCGTTATAACGACGCGCGATGCCGCGGTAGGTTTCGCCGCCGAGGTCGTCGGGATCGTTGACGTATCCGCCTTCGATCTTCAACAACCCCGCCAACGCTCGAGTGAAACTCGCCATGATGACGTTCCTTGTCTACCGACGTCCGCCGTTACTTCTTGGCTTTGACTTCGTAGGCTTTGATCACGCGATCGGTGATGTCGACCGGATCGTCGACCCAATAGATACCGTTTTGATTCTTGTCGATGACCATTGCCAATTTCTCTTGGCGCGCCACGTCCGAAATCGCTTCTTGCACGATCTTGGTTGCACCGCCGGAAAGTTCGGTGTCGCGCTTGGCGACGCGTTGTTGCGCTTCCTGCGCGGCCTTGCGTAGTGAGCCGGCTTTTTCTTCGATCTGCTTTTGCTTCTCTTGCTTCTGCTTATCGGTCATCGTGAGCTTGTCTTTCTCGTACTGCTCCTGCAACTTCTTCAAGCTCTCGTCTTCCTTCGTCAGTTTGCTGCGCTCGTCTTGCATCATCTTTTCGAGCTCGGTGCGGAAGCGTTTTCCCGGCTCGCTTTCGAGCATGACTTTACGCACGTCGACAACGCCGATGCGCACTTTGTCTTGCGCCGGTGCGGCGCCAGCGACGCCGATTAAGCTTCCCATTAACAACAGACTCATCACGACTCGTTTCACGGATTTCTCCTCCAAGTAAATAAAATCATGTGCCGACGACGGTAGCGCCGCGGCTAAAACAACCCTTCTACATAGCGTTCGGCGCCATTGACCAGCAGCGCCTGAATCGCGGCATGTCCGCGCGGATCAACGGCGATGCGAATCGACACTTTTTCGTTCGGCGCCGGACGTTCGATGCGCCGGCCTTCGCCTTCGGGAACGAAATAGGCTTCGATGCCGTAACGCACGCCAAGATATAACCCATCTTGCGAACGCGGCGTGCTGTTCCAAAAACGCGCTTGCGATTCCACCACCTCGCCACGAATCACGGCGCCATCCGCTGGAACGGCCGGCATTGTCGTATGCGCCGAGACCGGCGTCCAATAGGGTTCGCCACGACGCAAGACCACATAGACATCCTCATGCGGGCGAAATTCCCGCTCGCCTGCCAATTCCATTAGCGCCAAGCGGTTAATTTTGTAGCGCAGCGCCACGTAATCGCCACTGAAAAGCGAACGCGGATCGACTGGTTCGGTCTCTAAAATCACCGGCGTGCCGTTAACCAGCGTCCAATGACGGTCGGCAATCATATAAAGAAGTGCCGCGGCTTGAATTGCGAACACAACGACAAGTCGCCAGCAAAGGCTCATTGCCCGCCTCCTGCAGTGATCCGCGTCGTCAGGCGACGCCGCGAACGCTCGATGAAGAAGCCCATCACCAGCAATAACGCGCCGCCGCCCATGAAGAAATACGAACGGTTAAGCAGCGTCCAGAATGTGTCGAAATAACGCGCCAGTAGGATAGCCGCGAAAAAAGCGAAGCCGAGATTCACCAAGCGTCGCTCGCGGCGCTCCACACCGGTCATGACCAGCCATACCACGCCGGCAAGCGACAGCAGGTTGTAAGCGAACGCAACCCAACCGGGGTACTGGCCTAAGAACAATAAATTTCCAATCATCAACGCGCCGCTGACACCGAGCCAACCGAAAGCACCCTGGCGATACCACGGCAAGGTGGCGAGCGGCGTGTCGATGTAACGCCATACCATCAATGCGGCGACGAGGATCAACACAACAACGGTGGCGACGATCCAACCGGCGGGCAATGCGTCGAGCGCGGTGTTGGTGAGTCGATGCGCGTTCGGATAGCTCAGCAGAAATAACGACACCACCGCCATGACGGCACCAACCGTCACCAGCGGCGGCGCGAACCGCGCCCAGTCGCGGTACCACGACATGCCGCGCGCGACGATATAAATCGAGATGCCGATAAAAACGTACAGCTGTATCAAGGCTGCGCGTTCGCTATCAAGCCAGCGACGATCTAAAAATTCGTACTCGCATAAGACGAAGAAACACCAAGCGAACAAGGTCCAACACACCGCGCGCAATCCTAAAAGCCAACCGTAGCGATACGTCAACGCCAGCGCCACGAGCCACGGTAGAAAAAACGGCCAATGCGGATTACGTCCGAAGTAAAACGTCTCGGTGGCACTCCACAAAATCGTTAACCCGACACCGGCGAGCAATGCGAATTGCGATCGGGCCAAGGCCGCGACGACGAGCGCGGCAAGCGCCCACACCAGCAGTCCGTTCGGGTAATGCGCGTCGATGTGGTAAATCTGCGCGATCAGAAAAATATTGGCGCCGAATAAAATCACGCCGAGCAACAACAACGCCTCGCCGACGGCTTTTAGATTGCGCGCCAGACAAACACCGGCGGCGGCATACGACGCGCCGAGCGCACCGAACAACATGGCGAGCTTGGCGGCTTTCGGGATTAACCCCCAATTGGCGGAGAAGAACGTGATCACACCGGCGCCAAGCAGCAGCGCACCCATCGCCGAAAGCAAGATCGTGATGTAGCGCGAGGAGCGTTGCGTGCGCTCGACGTGATCGAGAATGGCTTGCCGGTGTTCCGGCGTGACCCAGCCGTTTTCAACCCACGTCGGCAATTCGGCCTGAAGACGTTTGAAAAATCCCTTGTCGCGCATGCTCATGTGCGGGGAAGTTTAACCCGCATGCCACGAGAGACGAAGAGAAATACGTTAGATTTTCGACGTAAGTCGGGAACGAACTACGCCTGCTTCCTGGCGACGAACCGGACGCCCTTCTGTAAAAACGCGTCGATTTCTTCGGATGGCAAAGGCTTGCTGAAATAAAAACCCTGCATCGCGTCGCAACCGTGCGAACGCATGAAGATCGACTGCTGTTCGGTTTCCACGCCCTCGGCGATAACCTGCATACCGAGCGAATGCGCCATCGTGATGATGGCGTCGGCGATGGCAGAATCGTCCGGGTCGTCCGGAATATCTTTGACGAAAGTCCGATCCACCTTGAGGATGTCGACCGGGAACCGTTTCAGATAAGCCAAGTTTGAATAACCGGTTCCGAAATCGTCGATAGAGAACGTTACGCCGAGATCGGCCAGTCGCTTCATAATCTGCAGCGTTTCCGAAGACGATTGCATAATGATGCTCTCGGTCAGCTCCAGCTCCAGTGCGGACGGATCGAGATCGACTTCGTTCAAAACCTTGACCACGAGTTCATCCAAACCGCCCTGCTGAAACTGACGCGCGGATAAATTGACCGCGATCCGCAGATCGGGATGACCGTTGAGCCGCCATTGCTTGCACTGGGCGCAGGCTTTACGCAGGACCCATTCGCCGATCGGGACGATCAAGCCGTTTTCTTCCGCGAGCGGGATGAATTGCATCGGCGAAATCATGCCGCGCTTGCTGTGGCGCCAACGCACCAACGCTTCGAAGCCCATGATGCGCGCGGTCTTCGAATCCACTAGCGGTTGGTAATGCAGAATCAATTCGTTGCGCTGGATCGCGTGGCGCAAATCGTTTTCCATCGATAAATTTTCGGCGGCGCGCGCGGTCATGTCGGACGAATAAAATTGATATGCGTTGCGGCCCGCTTCTTTCGCGCGGAACATCGCCACGTCGGCGTTGCGCAATAACCCGAGACCTTCTTTATCGTCTAATGGGAACAGCGTAATACCGAGGCTCGCGGTGATATAGATTTCGTGCCCACCCACATGGAACGGCGGTTCGAAGGTTTCCAAAATCTTGTGCGCGACGCGCGCGGCGTCGTCGGCATGCGCCATGTCGGCGAGCACCAGCGCGAATTCGTCGCCCGATAACCGCGCGATGGTGTCGCCCTTGCGCACAGCGCCGGTGAGGCGTTCGCCGACGCTCTTCAACAATTGATCACCGATCTCATGACCCAAGCTGTCATTGATATTTTTGAAGCGGTCGAGATCGAGGAATACCAAGCCGACTAATCGCTCGTGACGCGCGGCTTCGATCACCGCTTGCTGCAGACGATCTGCGAGCAGCGTGCGATTCGGCAATCCGGTTAGTCCGTCGAAGTGCGATAAGAAATGCAGCCGCGTCTCAGCGGTCTTGCGTTGAATCACCAAGCCGAGTTGCGCCGCGACGCCCGAGACCATGTCCATCAGGCGCTGGTCTTCCGGGCGCGATTCACGCATCAGAAACGCCAACACGGCGACGACGGTCTGGCCGGCGAGAACCGGAATGCCCATGACGGATTTCAAACCCGCATCTCGCGCCTGTTGCCAGCGCGGCGAACGTTTCTCGTCCGAGATATCTTCGACCCATAACGGCTTCTTCGTAGACCATACGGTCCCGACGATAGGCTGATCGGCCGTGAAACGTAATTGGCGATTGCTTTCCACGAACGCGTCCAGCGCCGGCTCACGCGTATAACCGGCGCCGCTGAATTCGATGCAAGTATTGTCTCCACTCGGTAACCAAGCTTCGCCCACCAACCAGCCGGTGGTTTCGCAGACCTTGCGTAATACGACTTCGAGCGCGGAGTTGAGATCGCTCATCTCTTCGCCCATGGTCAACGCGATGGTTTGCAGCAACTGCGCTTCTTCTTCACTGCGTTTGCGCTCGGTGATGTCTTGCACCACACCGATAAGCCGGGCGGCGCGACCGGAAGCGTCGAACACCACATCGGCGCGCTCATATACCCAACGCTGACTGCCGTCCGGCAGCACGACACGGTGATCGATCGAATACGTGCTGCGTTCGGCGATGGCTTTCTCCACCGCTAGACGAACCGGTTCGCGGTCGTCCGGGTGAACCGCAGCGAAGAACGTATCGACATTGACCGCCGTCCCATTAGGAATGCCGAAGATGCGGTACGTCTGTCGCGACCACTTCAAACTCTTGTCCTCGAGACTCGACACCCAAGTACCGATGCCACCAATCTCTTGCGCGCGTTCGTACGTAGTGATGTCGTCGAGCGCGCCTTCGTAATAGATCACGCGACCTTCGCTGCCGCGCACAGCGCGTGCGCTGTTGCGCACCCACATCAAGCTGCCATCGAGTCGTAACGCCGGACCGTGATACTCATGCGCATCGTCATGCTCGTCGACCAACGCGCACCACTTCGCGAAATTTTCTTTGGAGACGAAGAAGTCAACGATGTTATGCAGCATCAAGGTTTCGCGATCGGGACATCCGGCGATCCGCACGAAGGCCTGATTGGCTTCGAGAATGTTTCCCTCTGGCGTAATGCGGTAGAGACCGACCGGCACGCGATCGAACAGGCTATGCAATTCGGCTTCGATCTCGCGCGCCGCTTGCGACTGCACGCGACGTTCGAAGACCAAACCGATCGTTGCCGACAAGCGATAGAGGTAATTTCCCGTCTGGATAATGTAAGCGTCTAACCCGGCTTTAACCGAATCGACGATGATGTCTTCTTGCCCCTGCGCCACCAAGAGAATGACCGGCATGTTGGCGTACTGCGCCTTGAGTGCGGCGCAGATTTTAAATCCGTCGTTCCAAGATAATTGATAAGGCGTTAACGCGAGATCGTAGGTCTGATGCAGCGCTTGTTTGAATTCTTTTTCGGTGTGAACTTGGTCGATCTTTATATTCGGAAATTCGTCGCGCAGCCCCTGCGCCAGGGCCGCATCCGCCCCTGAACTTTCGTCCATTAACAAAATACGCAGTGGCTCATCCATCGTTCCGTCCTCATCCATTCGTACTACGTCGCCAATTCCTTGGCGGAAACAACGAATGGGCTGCCGAGTATTTTTCGGCTAACCGTCAGATTCATCGCTGCACCTCTCATCACGAAACGATCTCTCGATCGCCGGTTCGCGCGATTCATGGCCGCGCCATCCTTGATTTTGTCTCCGTTGGTGAGTGGTAAGTTGCAAGCCCCGTGCCGAGCCGAACTTGGTATGCAGAATCCCTTCTGAAAAGATACGCCGGCGGGTGAAATCTTCAAGTAAACGAATAAGTTACTGAAATGGGGAATTTCAAGGTCGCGGAGCAAAAAAACTCAGCGCTTTTTAACGCGTTCCAGGAAAATCGCTAAAATTAACGCGAAAATAGCCGTCAAGACGGCTATGGAATTCCCCGACAAGGCATAGGGCGTTACCCCCTGCATAGGCTGTATTTGGACAGGAAGCAGCCGCGCTTGAAATTGTTCCGAACGGACGAGGATTTTCCCATGGTGATCGATCGCCGCCGACGGCCCGGTATTGGCCGCCCGCAGCATCGGCCGGCCCGCCTCAAGCGCCCGCATACGTGCCATTTGTAGACGCTGCAGCGGCGCCAACGAATCGCCGAACCAAGCGTCTTCGCTCAGATTGACCAAAAACGCCGCCGCCGGTAGCGCCCGAATTACCTCTTCTCCAAAAGCGTCTTCGTAACACACCGATATACCGGCTTTATGACCGGCGACCGTTAGCGGCGACTGCGGTTGCGGCGCGGGACGCAAATCCGACATCGGAATATCGAAGTTGTTCATCAACCAAAAGAAAAACGGTTTGAATGGAATGTACTCGCCGAACGGCACTAGATGCTGCTTGCGATAAAGACCGCGCGTTCCATCGAATGACACCACGCTGTTGTAGTAATCGCGCCCGTCGCGTTCGATAACACCGATTAAAAAATCCACGCCGCGGCGACGCGAGAATTCCTGCAAGCTTTCGAGATAAGCTGGATCGATACGCGGCCACAATCCCGGCATTGCGGCTTCTGGCCAGACAATCAGCGCCGACACCGGCGCGGAAAAACTCATTTGTCGATAACGATCGAGCAACACGTCGCGTTTGCTCGGATCCCATTTGTCGCGCAGCGGGACGTTGCCCTGTAACAAGGTTGCGCGCAGCGGTTCGCCATCCGGCGCAACCCAATCGACATGCGTCAATCCCAACCCCACGAGCCACACGACCACCAGCGCGCTCAGCGCTAGCGCCATGCGGCGGCGTAGTTGAAAACATGCCGCGACTAAACCGGCGGACAACGCCACGACAAAACCGACACCATAAACGCCAGCGAGCGGCGCATAACCGGCGAGCGGCGAGTCGATTTGGCTGTAACCGAGATTCAACCAAGGGAACCCGGAAAAGAACCAACCGCGCCACCACTCGAACAACGTCCACAGCGCGGGCAATGTCAAAATCAAATGTCCGAACCCGTTGCGACGAAAAAAACGCGCCTGTAAAAATCCCAGCAACGCTGGATACGCTGCCAAGATGGCGACGAACAATAACGTCGCGAACGCCGCTAGTGACGCCGGCATGTTTCCGAAGTTATGCATGCTGACGTACACCCACGACACGCCGACGCCGAACATGCCCAGCCCAAACAGAAAACCGCGCCAAGCCGCAGACGCCGGCGTAACACGTTGCCAGAAATAAAACAGAATCGCCGGCGAAACGACGGCGAGGGGGAATAATTCAAGCGGAGAAAACGCTAACGGTAATAAGGCGCCAGCAACCAGGATCGCCAGGTCGATCCCGCGCGTGGGCCAAGAAAAGAAATTACTCTTTGGCTCGCGGCGGCGCTTCGGCAAGGGTCGTCACTTTCAACAAATGCACGCGGCGGCTATCGGAGCGCAATATTTCAAAGCGCAGACCGTCGGTATCGAGTTGTTCGCCGCGCTGCGGCACGTGCCCGAGTTTCGCCATGAGCCAACCGCCGATGGTATCGATCTCTTCGTGGGCCAACGCCATCTGGAAACGCGCGTTGAATTCAGTGAGCGGCGTCAGCGCTTTGACGACGTACTCGCCGTCGTCGCGCGGCATGATCATGCTTTCTTCATCGACGTCGTACTCATCAGAAATTTCGCCGACGATTTGTTCGATAACGTCTTCAATCGTCACCAAGCCGGCGACGCCGCCGTACTCGTCGACAACGATCGCCATGTGATTACGCGAGGCGCGGAATTCGCGCAGTAACACGTTAAGCCGTTTGGATTCCGGTACGAACACCGCCGAACGCAGATAATCGTGGAAATTGAAGTGCGCGCGTTTTTTCTTTTCGAGTTCGAAATAGCGCAGTAAATCTTTGGCGAGCAGGATGCCGATGACGCGGTCTTTGTCGCCATCGACCATCGGGAACCGTGAGTGGCCGGACTCGATGAGTCGCGGCAGATAATCTTCCGGCTTGTCGTTTTTATCAACCACGTCCATCTGGCCGCGCGACACCATGATGTCGCGCACCTTCATTTCCGCGACCTGCAACACGCCTTCGATCATGTCGAGCGCATCGCGATCGAGCAGCGCGCGTTTCTGCGCGTCGCGCAAAATGGCGATGAGGTCTTCGCGCGACGTCGGTCCGCCGGTGATGACTTCGCTCAAACGTTCGAGAAACGTGCGCGACGGCGCGTCGGTCTCGATGTCGGCGTTATGGGGAGTTTTGTCGGCCATGAAGTTTGGTTAGTCCCTTAATCGGTAAGGATCGGAGAAACCGAGGCGGCGCAAGATGCGAGCTTCTTTCGCCTCCATGGCCGCAGCGTCCTTTCCGTTTTGATGGTCGTAACCACGCAGGTGCATTATACCGTGCACGACCATATGCGCCCAATGCGCGCGTTCTTCCTTGTTTTGCTCGCGCGCTTCGCGCCGTACGACCGGCGCGCAGATCACGACGTCGCCCAACACATCGCTCCGCGTACCCGGCGGCGGCTCGAAATTAAACGACAACACATTGGTCGGCTTGTGTTGGCCGCGGAATTGAGTATTAAGTTGTTTCGATTCCCTACCGTCGACGATGCGCAACGTGACCGCCGCGCTTTTGCGGCGCAACCCGGAAAGCGCACCGCGCGCCCAAGTCTTCAACTTGGCGGGCGACGGCAGTCGTTTTGCCGTGGTGGCGACTTGTACCTTTACTTGCATTTTCATTTCCCGGAACCGGAGGACGGATCGGTCTTTTGTTCGTGCGCATCGTAGGCTTCGACGATGCGCTGCACCAGCGCGTGGCGCACGACGTCTTGCGGCATGAACAACGTGAAGGTAATGCCATCGACCCCGCGCAAAATTTCCAGCGCCTGCTTCAATCCCGATTGTTGCGTGCGACTCAAATCGATCTGCGTAATGTCGCCGGTGATGACGGCGGTGGTGCCGAAGCCGATGCGCGTGAGGAACATCTTCATCTGCTCAGCCGTGGTGTTCTGTGCTTCATCAAGAATGATGAACGACGAATTCAACGTGCGTCCGCGCATGTACGCCAGTGGCGCCAGCTCGATGATATTTTTTTCCAGTAAGCGCGCGACCTGCTCGAAACCGAGCATCTCGTGCAACGCGTCGTACAACGGTCGCAAATACGGATCGATTTTCTGTTCCAACCCGCCGGGGAGGAATCCTAAACGCTCGCCGGCTTCCACCACCGGACGCACCAATACGATGCGTTCGACGCGATTCGCCTCCAACGCTTCGACAGCGCAGGCCACGGCGAGATAGGTCTTACCGGTTCCGGCCGGACCGATACCAAAGTTGATGTCGTGCGTCAGGATATTGCGCACGTATTCGCGCTGGCGCGAACTGCGGGCGCGCACCACACGTTTCGGCGTGCGTATATCGGCGGCGGCCTCGGTTTCGCCCTTAGGCGGTTGATAGGCGATCTGCTGCAAGCAGGTATGAATACCGGCGGCCGTCACCACCTCGCCTTTTTCGGTCGCCGCGTACAGTTCGCGCAAAACTCGCTCGGCGTTACGCGATTCCGTGGGCTTACCGCTGATGCGGAAATTGTTGCCACGATTGGCGATCTCGACGCCGAGGTATTCCTCGATCTGGCGAATATGCGCATCGTGCGAACCGCATAGCTCGGCGAGCCGAAGGTTATCGGCAGGGGCAAGGCTGAACTCGACAGGTTGGGATTTAGCTGGCAACTCGGTGTGAGAAAAATGGACTGGTTAAGACAATTTTAGCGGTCAAAACGACCGCTGGATCAAACACTCTGTTTTTCCGCGATAAAAACGGGTTTTCCGCGTAGGGAATTCGTGCGTGCCTCGGTGATTTCCACATCGATAAACCGCCCGATCAACGTCCGATCGGAAGCGGGGAAATTAACCACTCGGTTGTTTTCGGTGCGCCCGCAAAGCTCGTCGGCGTTTTTACGCGACGGGCCTTCGACCAAGATGCGCTGTGTGGTTCCGATCATGCGCGCGCTCAAATCGCGGCCCATGGCGAAATTACGCGTCTGCAAAATTTCCAGACGTTTTTGCTTTTCTTCCAGCGGCGTTTCATCCGCCAATTCCGTCGCCGGTGTCCCAGGACGCGCGCTGTAGACAAAACTGAACGAGGTGTCGAATTGGATTTCTTCGATTAAACGCATCGTCGCTTCGAAATCGCGTTCGCTCTCGCCGGGGAAACCGACGATTAAATCGGTGGTCACGCTGATGTCGGGGCGCACGGCGCGCAATTGACGGATCTTCGCTTTGTATTCGAGTACGGTGTGATTGCGCTTCATGAGCGCGAGGATACGATCGGAACCGCTCTGAACCGGTAAATGCAAATGGTTCGCCAGCTTATCGACCTCGGCATAGGCGCGAATCAAACGCTCGTCGAATACTTGCGGATGCGAGGTGGTAAAACGAATCCGACCGATGCCGTCGATCTCCGCGATGTAACGAATCAAGGTCGCCAAATCGGCGATCGATCCGTCATGACGCGCGCCGCGATAACCATTGACGTTCTGTCCCAACAGCGTGACTTCGCGCACACCGCGTTCGGCTAACCCAACGATCTCGGCGATGACGTCGTCGAACGGACGCGAGAATTCTTCGCCCCGCGTGTATGGCACCACACAGAACGTGCAATATTTGCTGCAACCTTCCATAACCGAAACTAAAGCGCGCGGACCGTCGACACTCGGCTCGGGCAAACGATCGAACTTTTCGATTTCAGGAAACGATATGTCGACCGCGGCGCGGCCGGTCTTGAGATGCGCTTCCAATAAATCCGGAAGACGATGCAACGTCTGCGGGCCGAACACCATATTTACAAATGGCGCGCGCCGCACGATACCCGCACCTTCCTGCGACGCGACGCAACCGCCAACGCCGATTACTAAATCTGGTTTTTCCCGTTTGAACTCGCGCCACAAACCGAGCTGAGAGAAAACTTTATCTTGGGCCTTCTCGCGGATGGAGCAAGTATTGAGCAATAACACATCCGCCTGCGCCGGATCTTCGGTCAGCTCCAGACCGTGCGAAGTTGCGAGCACGTCCGCCATGCGGGCGGAGTCGTACTCGTTCATTTGGCAACCGAAAGTTTTTATATGGAGTTTGCGCGACACAACGTAGACAACGGGCGACAGGGGACGCTAATTTACCCCCGCGTCCGTGAGAACGCCAGTAAAACCCCGGGATTAGTGGTCCTGCGGCGGTTTTTCCGGAGGGGGTGGCGGCGGCGCGGACCCGGCTTGTTTCATACGTTGAATCGCCAAGTCCATGCTCATCCGCAACCTGCCGATGGAGAGCATCAACTGCACGATTTCGCTGCCGCTCTTTTGCGGGATTCTAGAAACATCCAAGTCCACCGGCTTGCCGAGCGAGATATTCTTCGCTGCCAACGTCAATCGCTTAATCGGCTGCACCACGTCGAAGTGAACGAATACATACAGAATGATGAACGCGCCCAAGATCAATCCGATCTCAATCGGCCCAAGCAACGCCAACGATCTTTGCAGCAATGAATCCATCGGCAAAGTGACACTGATCACACCGGCGACATCGCCCGCCTTAAATCCGTAACCGCGCTCCGTACCATAACGCGAGGTCACATCTTCCGGCGCAGCGCTCGGACTGCCGTGGCAAGCGATGCAGGATTCGGCATGCACGATCTTGCGCGCGTAGCGAAACATGCCTTCGCGCACTTCGGAATATTCCTCCAACGAACGGCTCTTGATCGCCGAGATCGCGGTGGTTTCGAACGGATCCGGTTTATTCAGCGGGCTCATCCAGTTGTCCGAGGTCATGCGGAACTTGGCACGCGCCGGTGACTTGGCGACGACTTCGGAGTATTCGCGTTGCGCCAACGCCGGATTCTTGGAATAGAAACTGATCGCCGGTGCGGTCGGATTAGCGGCGGCGAGAATGATCTGACTGAGATGGGAGGATTCGGGATTGTCCTTGGTCCACACGCGGCCGTATTGCGAAACCCAGCGCCCGAAGGCGTCGACGTTATCCGCAACGGTGCGCGCCTGTCGCTGCAACTCGGTGTAGTACACCTTGCGCAGCACTAAATAATAAGCGCCGCAGATCAACGACAGGATCAATACGAACAACACCGGAAATCTGACTAGTAACGAAAAATTTCTAAACATCGTCATTCTCCTTTGCCGCTGACGCTTCAGGCATCCGCTGCTAGGACATCTTTATGCATTCCGATGCTTCGCGCATAAACGCGCGCCGCGAATTCTCTTCGGGGATGTGGCGCGCCAAACGCGATATATAACGATGCAACCCCAGTGGACCGATTTGTCCGCTTTCGCGCCAATGATCGAACTCTTCCCGGCCTATCTCGGAAGCTATCGGACCCACATAGCGCGCGAAAACGCGATCGATTTGTTCGCGAATGCTGAGTACGACTAACGGCAATACTTGCGGCTCGTGGCTCATGAACCTTCCGCTACACGACATTTCGTCATACGAACCTACGGTATGCACCCGACCGCGGTCGATTTCTTTATACCAGTTGTAGGCCACTAATAAATTAGCGTCAATTCAGCGGACTATGAGCGAAGGTATGCGGACAAAAAAAACGCGGGGGTTTGGGACCCCCGCGTCTCTATTACAGAGAAAAACGGTCGCTTAGCGCTCGATCCGTGATTCGCTTAAACGAGGAAGAATTGCAACCAGCAGCGCGGCTACCGACAGGAAGAAAAAGAAATGAATGTTTTCTAAATAGGCGGAGACTAAAAACGTTGCCGCCGAGGGGGCTCCAATCCACAAAAGTAATTTGGTTACCACAACAACCTCCTAAGTGATGACTGATGCGCATCAAGCTTTTTTGCCCGCACTCCCTATCGCGCAAATTTCCTTTTGTTGTAAGGGTGAAGCATGGCCTGGGTTTTTGGACTCACAACGTAAGTCCGATGCGTGGTGGCTGGTTGAGGATAATTGGCGTACAGGAAAATAGAGAAAATCGAGGATTCACTCCCTACGGACGAATATGACCGACAAGCGGCAACCGGCGAGAAACCGGCATGCCGAATCGGGACCTTTTAGTTGAACCAGGTCCCGAGATTGGCCATGTCTTCCTGAGACAAATTGCCGGCCGCTTCTTTAAGCCGCAGTGTGTTGATCACGTAGGTATAACGCTCCGCGGCGTAGTCGCGCTTGGTTCGCAACTGCGTCCGTTGCGCCGCAATGACATCGACCGCGGTCCGCGTTCCCGCTCGATAACCCGACTGCACCGCGCTAAGCGCGGCTTCGGTCGAAACGATAGACCGCTTCAACGCCGTCACGCGGCTGACGCCGGCGGTGACCGCG
>JAHFQD010000195.1 GCA_023266455.1 Candidatus Muproteobacteria bacterium | reverse complement strand
CGGGAAAACCAGACGCAGCCGTTGCCCATCTTCCAGGGTTTCGATCTTGTAACTGGCGGCGCCTTTCACACGCACCTTCAACGCGCCTTGGGCATCCCAAGACAAGGCCTCGATTTCTCCGGCGAACGCTGGCGTTGTGCATACTAGCGCCAACAGCGCGAGAGTGCGGCCTGCCGCGTTGAGATAACGTGTCCATAACATTGTGACTTTATTCATAGTATCCACCGTATAACTTCGACTATTCCAACAGCGACAGGCTAGCGTCGCGCTCAACCCAATCGCCGGTCGGGCCCTGAATCAGCTCGATCAGATCTACTTTTTCTTCGGTTACTTTGGTAATCAGGCCGAAGTTTTGGCCCATGTGCTCTCCCGTTTTGACACGATGCACAGTGCCATCGGGCGCCTGGATCACAGCCCAGGCTTGTTTGCCCCGCATCAACGTACCCACCATCTTAAGCGCATCCAGTGGATAGTCTTCAAGCGGTTCCTTACGCCGATTCGCATCGGGGCCAGCCGAAGCGCCGGTACCCTTGGCGTTAGAAACGGCCGGTTTTAAGTTGAACGCGGCGAACGGATCCGCCAGATTTGTAGAGTTATACGCGAAAGACTCTTGCGTTTTTATTTCAGGAAGGGGTTCGACCTTCGGTTTTTTATCGGAATGCGCGTTTTTAACGAAATCACGCACTTCATCCAAATCGTCGCTGCCGCAAGCGACCAGCAACAAACAGCTCAAACCAACCGCCGTCCAGCGTAAAGTACTCATTTTTTATCCCCCGCTGCCGCTTTACCGCGAGGTTGACGCTGAACCGCTTGCTTCGCCGAATCGCCTTCTTCCAGGTATCGATAGGTGCGCGCTTTCGCCCCCATGCTTAATTTACCTTTTGTCGATGAGGTAATAGATAAATCGCCGAACGTTACGATGCGCGGCAACGCAGCGACGTCGCTCACGAAACCCGCCAGCTCGTGGTAACTACCACGCACTTCGATGCTGATGGGAAGCTCGGCATAGAATTCTTTCGGGGTTTCTTTTTCCGGTTTGAAAAGCACAAACTCCAAACCGCGCCCCAAACCAGCCTGCGTAATATCGACCAGCAAATCCGGTACTTCGGTTGAATTCGGAAGCTGTCTCAACAGACTGCCGAAGGTCTGCTGCATTTCTTCCATCTGCTGTTTGTAGGCGGGAAGGTTGATCGCCAGCGCTTTCTTATTAAGAAACGTTTCTCGTAATCCTTCTTCTTTTTTCTTGGCGACGTCGTATTCATCCAACATACCTTGAATGAACGCGAAATACCCAGCGACCAAAATAGCGACGCAGATAAGGCCGATACCAAGAACTTTAATCAGCACCGGCCATGAAGACGGATCGTTAATATTAATGTTCTTCAGATCGTCTAAATTCATGATCCTGACCCTGCATCCGCATTCTTCTTCTGTTTGGCGACACGCTTCACATTGAGAGAAAACTCACTCAATCTCTCGGCGCCCTTTTCTCTGACGTTGATGACTTCGAGTTGCGGGCTGGAAAACCATTCCGAACTGTCGAGATTGCGCATCAGCGCCGAGACGCGCGCGTTGGATTGCGCGATTCCCTGCAAGGCTAAACCATCGCCGCCAGTTTTTAACGCTGTGAAATACACGCCTTCCGGTAATTTGCGTGCGAGTTCGTCGAACATGCGCACCATACCGGTACGATCGCCTTGCAACTGATAGATGACGTTCATGCGCGCGATCAAGTCTTGGCGCTGTTTTTTGAGCTCAGCGATTTCTTTAATTTCTTGTTCGACTTTCGTGATCTCGTCTTCGAGTAGCTTGTTTCGCCGCTCTTGGACTTCGATCAGCGAGCCCACGTATAAATAAGCATTCACCACGACGACAGCCATCACGATCCATGCGGCCACGCCGATCGTGAGCAGCTGACGGTCCTGCTGCCGTCGGCGCATCTCGCGCCACGGCAGAAGATTAATGCGTGTCGTCATTCGTCAAAACTCCGTAACGCCAATCCGCAAGCAATCATGAGCGAAGGTGCATCGTTCGCCAATAACTGAGGTTTGATGCGCGAATTCAGCGACATGCTGGCAAAAGGATTGGCCACGATCGAGGGTACGCCGATGCGCGCCGCGACCAACTCGTCGACACCGGCAATCTGTGCACAACCACCTGCGAGTAGCAGTTGATCAACGCTGTTGAACGGCGTGGACGAATAGAAGAATTGCAGCGCGCGCATGATTTCCTGGCACATCGCTTCCATGAACGGCCGCAATACGTCGGTTTGATAATTGTCCGGCAAACCGCCTTGTTTCTTCGCCAAACCGGCTTCTTCATATGAGAGGCCGTAACGGCGTTGAATTTCCTCCGTCAACTGACGACCACCGAAAGCGTGATCGCGCGTATAAACGGAGCGGTTGTTGTGAATCACATTGATGTTTGTCGTGGTCGCGCCAACGTCAACGATCGCGACCGTCTTTTCCATGCCGCCACCGGGCATATGGCTAGAGATCAAGCCGTAGGCGTTTTCCATGGCGAACGTTTCGACATCGACGATCTGCGGATTCAACCCGGGCTTTTGAATCACTGCCAGGTAGTCATCTACGACTTCTTTGCGGCAAGCCGCCATTAAAATGTCCGCCTCTTCCGGATTGCTTTCAGCCGGGCCGAGCACGCAGTAATCTAGATTTACTTCATCGAGCGGATAGGGGATGTAATGGTCGGCTTCCATTTCGATCTGGGTGTGACGCTCCTGATCGGTCATGTTGGCCTGCATCTTTATCATCTTGGTAATGACATGCGCCGCCGGAATGGCGACCGCCGCATGTCTAAGACGCGTACCGGAACGTTTAACCGCGCGTTCGACGGCATCCGCGACTTGCTCGACTTCGGTAATAGCGTGTTCCACTACAGCGTTCTGCGGTAGTGGTTCGACGGCATAGCGCTCGACGCGCATATGCTCTCCCGACTTGCTCAGCTCCAAAATTTTTACCGCCGACGAGCTGATATCAATTCCGACAAGGGGAGGTTGCTTTTTAGAGAACAAACCCTCCAGCCCAAGTTCCATATTTCCCCTTTTATCTCATCATGTTATAGACACTAAATATATTATGGATTAATTTCACCATCCAACTATAGACCATAACAAACGGAAGTGACAAACCAACAGAATGTCTACCGAAGTAGGTTTATACTGCCCTCGTTAGGTGTGGGAGCTCCGTTGAAAAAGTCGTTCGTCGTTCCACTTCGCAATGATAGACCCTAATCAACCCGAACAACCCGGGCCGTCCGAAGCGTCGGCTTCGCGTGGCTTTTGGCGACTTCTGCCGAAATGGCAATGGGTTGTCGTCGGCTTGTTCGGCTTCATCACGCTCTGCGTTCTGTTGGTTACGTTGGCCGCGCTTTCGGTTTTGCCAACGCTCCCGTCAATCAATCAACTGGAAGAGAAACAACTCAAAGTCCCGCTGCGCGTCTACACCGCCGATAACCAATTGATTGCCGAGTTTGGCGATGAAAAACGAATCCCGCTAAAGATAGACGAAGTTCCAGAGACTCTCATCCAGGCGATTTTGGCGGCAGAAGACCATTCTTTTCTGTATCACCGCGGCGTCGACTTCCAAGGTATCTTGCGGGCGGTCATCGCCAACTTACGATCCGGCGCGCATTCGCAAGGTGGCAGCACCATCACCATGCAAGTGGCGCGCAACTATTTTCTGACGCCGGAAAAAACATACACTCGAAAAATTAAAGAAGTATTACTGGCGTTTAAGCTCGAACGCGAATTGACGAAGAAGCAAATCCTCGAGCTGTACATCAATAAGATATTCCTCGGCCACCGCGCATACGGTTTCGCGGCCGCGGCACAAATTTACTACGGTAAAACGCTGCCCGAACTCTCCATCTCGGAACTCGCGATGCTGGCGGGATTGCCGAAAGCACCGTCGCGCGACAATCCGCTCACCAACGCCGACAACGCGCTGGACCGACGCAACTACGTGCTATTCCAGATGGGCAAGCTCGGCTACATCGACAACGCCACCTACGAGCAAGCGGTTAAAACGCCGCTGTTGGCGTCGAAACACAATGTGCGTTACGAAGTCGACGCTTCCTATTTGGCGGAAATGGTGCGGCAAGAGTTGTTTAAAACGCACGATGAAAAAGCTTATGCCGGCGGTTTCGTGGTTTACACCACTATCGACAGCCGTCATCAAACAGCGGCGAATCGCGCGTTGCGACACGGGTTGATGGAATACGACCGCCGCCACGGCTGGCGCGGTCCGGCGGCGACGATTACTTGGCACGGCAAGACCGATCGAGATCGGCTCGATGACGTGTTAAAGGACTATCACGAAGGC
>JAHFQD010000194.1 GCA_023266455.1 Candidatus Muproteobacteria bacterium | reverse complement strand
TTCGCGCCCAAGATGCTCGGGTCGATCAATTTACCGACGACGAGACGATCGCCGAACGCGTTGGCACCAGTGGTGTAATAGATTTCCGAGAACGGCGCGCCGGCGATGGGATAATCGACCGATAAGGGCGGACGCGCGCCTTGCGCGACGCCAGCGATCATCACCAATTCGTTCGCGGTCACGCCGCTCACATTGGGAATGTCGGTGCGGTCGCCCGAAACGATAACCCAACGTCCGGCCTCGAGTCCGTCGTACACGTGATTTAACTCGATGCTGTTCCCTTGCACGTCAGTGTCCAGCGGCTCGTCGACAAGCGTCAGCATTTCGGTTTGCGCGTGCACGATCGTGCCGCGCAACGCTGGCGTGGAATTGACGAAAGTTTGACGCTCGCTGGTCGTCATATCGCTTAACCAAACCGGATCGAGCACGAGTTGCGATACTTTGGCGGTGAAACCAGTATTGGCGCCGGCGTCCATCGTCGCGGTCTTGATAGCAGTGACGCGATGATAAGTACGTTTAGCGAATACCAGACCACCGCTACCGCCCGCCGCGGGTTGCACTTCCGGTCGATCGATCACCACCCAGCTTCCCGGTTTGATCTGGTCGTACGTCGTGTCGAGTGCGACGAACGCTGGCGAGGCCGTGCCGCCGGTGGCGACGCCCCAAGCGTTGCTGATCGTCGGCGGCGCGAGCGTCGTTGAACCGGATGACACCGTCGGCTTGCCAGCAAAGTTGTGCGCGAACAACGACGCCTTAGCGCGTGCTACATGTACTTCGACACGATTCGTTGGCGTTTCGACTTTGCGCCACGCCGGATAAAGCTTCGCCGCCGCGCGCGGTTTAAGCGCCGCGAGTAGACGCGGTGCGGCATCGGATTGGGGCGAAAAACTTTGGGTCAGACTGCGCGTCAGCCGTTGCGCGTTCGCGGGCTGTATTGATGCGGGCAGCGCCAACTGTTGGACGATCGACGTCAACTTGCCGAGCGCCGACGCGGCTAACGTCGATGGTACGAAGGTAATAGTTCCCGCGCCGCCGAACTCACCGTCTCCACCCTCGCCCACGTCACCGAGCGATCCGGTGGTGGCGAAACGAACTAGCAGATCGAGCGCGCGCAGGAGGTGATCGGCCCAAGCGGTCACACGCGAGAATTCCCGGCCAATAGCAATATCGCGCTTTTCCCGTACCTGCGAAATGACGCCGCGGATCAGGTTTGCGGCTTCTGCACTGCTACTGGCCGACCCGATATTAGTAATAAGTATGTTAAGTACCGCCGCAACTTCCTGTGCTAACTCACTCTCTGGAAAGAGATAAGTTGCCTTATCAATATAAGGCAACAAGACGTAAGCCGAACTGGCGCTGTTTTCTGGCAGCAAGGGTACCAAGGTGATTTCGGTACGCTTATCGTCGGCTTGCACGTTGACCGATTCCACCTGGCGCATGAACTGCCGATCGACATCGCCGCTGAAGACGAATACCAAAGCGTCGCCGGTCTTTAAATTGGTCGCAACGCCGTTGAAATACACTGCGTCCACCACATCGGCGCCGGTCACGATCGGCACAACGCGATTATTAATAGAGTACGTCGCTGGCGGCGTGATGAGTTGCGGTCGCGTTACGCGAGGCCCCAATAAATTCCAGCCGTCACGCGCCGGGAGACCTTCGGAGGTTTCGAAGAACTGCGCTGTTTCGCCGGTGCCGGGAATGCTTTGCGCGCGCGTGCCCAACGGAATCTCGCCTTTGAATTCCAAGGCCGCGGTAAACGCGAGGTACACACTCGCCGATACGCCTGGACGTGCGCGATAACCGATCAGCTTCGCAAGTTCGATAATGGAACGACGTTCGACCGCGGTCGGTAAATAACCTTCGTTGGCGATGCGCTCTTGGTAGAACGTCAATACATCGGCCACCACCGCCCAGGCGTCAAGCAACGCGATTGATGCGTCATTCGATTCGCGCGTCGTCAACTTGGCCAAGGGGCGTACGCGCATCAACGACGCCGAGCCAGGTATCACCGGCACGTCGAGATAAAGACTCGACATGCGCGCGATCATAGTTTCGAGAAACGTCGTATAGGTTCCCGCGCGATACACGATTGCGCTCAAACCAGGGCGATTCGCCTCGGGTTCGGGCGTTAAGATTTCGATTCCGGCACAACATCCACAGGCTTGTTTCATCGGCCACCTCGCATCATCAGGCGCAAACGCCCGTTCTCGGGGAAACTCGGGTCGTTATCCAAACGCGCGATTTCGAACGGACCGAGCGCCAGCACGCCGTTCGGCGGCAGTTCATCTTCCATATCCGGCATCGGTTCGCTGGGATCCAAACGCTCCAGTTGAATCACATGCACTTCCATGACGCCCGCCACCGCTTGCGCGGCGGCAATAATGCGACTGACGTAGAGGTTTTGATCGAACGACAAATTATCTGGATGGAAAAATCCGAGACGGCCATCGGACAAAACGCGATTGCTAAAGACATCGATCAACGCCGCTTCGACGTGACCGCGCTGGTATGGCGGCTTCACACAAATCGACAGCATTAAATCGATCGGCACGTAACGCGCACGACGCACGTCGAGGTCGTGACCGATGCGGCGATACGGTTCGAGATAAGCGTCGATCTCTTGCAGCAACTCGTCTTCCACGTCTTCGGTTCCGACGGGATCGACCGCGACCTGCGCCTCGTACCAGCTGCCGTTCCAACGCAACGTGCCGCGCGCACCTTGCAGATGTTGAAACGGAATCAGACAAAGATCCGCATCCAATCCTGGCTGCGCGTCCGGTTCTTCATCGAAACCGGCGCGCGGGTCGTCAGGCTGATCGATCACCGGCAACAACGGCGTTTCCGACGGCGACCCGAACAACGCTGGACGCTGCGCCAAACGGCGCGCATTGTCGACGGCGAGCGTGGCGTAATCTTCCGCGGTGATGGCGCGTTGAATGGTGTTACGAAACGCGAACGGCGCGAACATTTTCACTTCGTCCACTGATTCGGACGCCGTGCCGCCGGCCGCCGCAAGTGGATTGCGCGGCTCAAGCGCGCCGATGCCGCTTTCGGTTTCTCGGAAAACGATGCAACGAATCGTGTCCGCGCCTACATTGCCGTTCGATCCGCTGCCGATGCGATACGTCGCTTGGAATTGCGTGCCGGCATCGGGCATGCGGCCAAGATTGCCGTCGCCGAAACGCAGATGCGCGTTGCCGGCATCGTCGATTTCAACCACGACATGCGGATCGCTACCCGCGCTGCGTAGCAAATCGCGTTGCGCGGTCCACGCGGTGACGATGTCGCCCTGCGCGCTCGATTGCGTACCGGTAAGCCACAGATGCGGCAAGGCTTGCCGCGGATATTGTCGTTCGATCGTCGACACACATCCGCACACCGGCAGCGGTTGTCCGAACGTTAGCGGATGACGCGAGAGCACCGGCCGAAATTTCGCCGGAATGACGATCGCGTCTGGCGGTTCGCATGCCGTTGCGCAAACATCAGTGCGCGACGCCGTCGGTACGTCACCTAAGGATTCGCTGACCGTCGATCCGTTGTCGATAAGAATGACGTTACCGCGCGCGACGCTGAGATCAGCACGGCAATCGCAATCGGGTGACGGCATGGTGGCAGAGATGCAGAACGGAAACGTCAGCGCGTCTTCGGAACACCATTCGATTTCCACTAACGGCTGACCGTAATCCTCGCTGTAAGGGTGATACAGCGGATCGACAATGCGCGTGACCTTCGTCAGTCGCACCGCTTGGCGATGGCTGGGGTCCGCATCCGCCGGATTACCAGTATGCGGGCCGATGACTTCTTCCAGAATCAATACGTCGCCGACTTGAAGGTTGAGCGTACGTTTGGTCCTCGGCGGACCGTCGTTTTCCTCGTCGTTCGCCGCGAGTTCCACCTCGTCGCCCGTCGATGGATTGTCGTTACCGCCAACCGGCACCCATTGGTCGATCAAGGTCGCCGACGTGGTCCCGACGGGAAGACAACAAGCGCAATCGCCCCAGGTATAAAAATGCATCTCGCTGTGCGCCGCGTACAGTTGCAACGGCTTCGACGGATCTTGCACTAGCGGCTCGAAAATTTCGTAGGGACCCGGTGCAAGCTGTTCGTATTCCGCCGGCTGCAGAATCCGCGTATCAGGCGACTCCAATCCAGCGATGAAGAATATTTTGCGCGCATCTAGCGTGGCGTCGATGTCGGTTTTAATCGTGATCCATGCACGCGCATTGCAGCCCTCGTGCATGAGGTAATCGACCAAACGTGCGTGGCGCCCAACCGAGATGCGCTGACGCGCCGTACCCAAATACGCTTCCGTCGCGACGGCGTCTTGGTAATAGCTCAAGT
>JAHFQD010000009.1 GCA_023266455.1 Candidatus Muproteobacteria bacterium | reverse complement strand
GACTTCGCCGCCCGACACCGGCGCGTCGAGCATGTCGACGCCGCGCTTGGCGAGTTGCGCCGCGAACTCGCGGGTAGCCGCGGGGGCGATGGTACTCATATCGACCACGACCGCGCCGGAACGCGCGCCCTGGATCACGCCATCGTTACCCAATAAAACTTTTTCCACGTCCGGCGTGTCCGGCACCATGGTGATGATGACATCCGCTTGCGCCGCGACTTCCTTCGGCGACGCGCAGGCCGTGGCGCCGACTTCCGTCAGCGGCTTCATCGTTTCCGCACGGCGTCCGTAGACCCACAGCGCGTAATTCGCTTTGCGTAAGTTCAAGCCCATGGGGCGACCCATGATGCCGAGGCCGATTAATCCGACTTTAAGTGTCATAGCATCTCCGTAAACGAAGCGTCCCCTCTCCCGCGGGGAGAGGGATAGGGTGAGGGGTATCATAACTTCTTAACTATCCCCTCATCCTGCCCTTCTCCCCGCGGGAGAAGGAACGTTCTAACCAAGTCGAGAAATTTTTACCAGGGATTTACCCAATTCGGCGGCCGCCCGATCGTGAGCGCCGCCACCAAATTCTGCGCGGCGGTCAACACCATTTTGCGGCGCGTGGCTTCCGAAGAGCTGCCGATGTGCGGCGTGAGTACAACGTTCTTGAGTTTCAAAAATCCGGCGTTGAGTTTCGGTTCGCCTTCGAACACGTCGAGCCCGGCGCCGGCGATGCGATTTGCTTCGAGTGTTTTAATCAGCGCCACGTCGTCGACCACGCCGCCGCGCGCAACGTTGATAAGCAAGGCCGTCGGTTTCATCCGCGCGAGTTGGGCCTCGCCGATCAAATGATGCGTCTCGGGCGAATACGGTATGTGCAGCGTCACGATATCCGCGCGCGCAAGCAACTCGTCCATCGGCGCGTACGTGGCGGCGTATTTTCGTTCGGTGTTTTCATCGAGCCGGCGACGGTTGTAATACAGGATATTCATGTCGAACCCGCGCGCGCGCCGCGCGACCGCTTGACCGATGCGCCCCATGCCGATGATGCCAAGTGTCGCGCCGTGCACGTCGACGCCGAGAAACTGTTTAAGCTTCCAACCGTCCCATTCGCCGCGGCGCAACCACGCTTCCGCCTCCGTCACGCGGCGCGCGGTCGCCAGGATCAGCGACCAGGTGAGATCGGCCGTGGTTTCGTCGAGCACGCCGGGCGTGTTGGTAACCATGACTTTGCGCGCGCTGCAGGCAGGAACGTCGATGTTGTTGTAGCCGACCGCGATATTGCAGACGGCCTTGAGATGAGGACTCTTCGCCAGCACATCGGCGTCGATTCGATCCGTAATGGCGATGACAGCGCCCGTCTTGTCCGCCAGCGCTGGCGTCAGCGTAGCGGGCGTGAACAAGTTGTCGGATTGATTCGACGTCACGTCGAAATGCTGCGAGAGATAATCAATAACGTCGGTAAACACTTCGCGCGTGACTAGCACGCGCGGCTTGCTATTAGTTGCCATATAAGAAGTTAGGCAGCCGCAACGTCATGCCGGGCCAGACGTACATGATGACCAAGCATAAAATGACGATCAGCATATACGGCATCATGCCGGCGAAAATTTGATTAAGCGTAACGTGCGGCGGTGAAACACCCTTGAGATAAAACGCCGACATCGCCACCGGCGGCGATAGAAATGCCGCCTGCAAGTTCACCGCGACCATGGTTCCGAACAGCACCGGATCGACGTTGAAATGCGACAACAAAGGAATAAAGATCGGCACGAAGATCACGATGATCTCGGTCCATTCCAACGGCCAACCAAGGAAGAAAATAATCGCCTGCGACAAAATCATAAATTGCGTCGGCGACATGTTCAGGCTCATCACCCAGCGCTCGATCACGCCCTGCCCACCGTGCAACGCGAACACCGCCGAGAACAACGCCGAACCGATGAACAACCAGCACACCATCGCTGTGGTCTTCGCGGTCAGGAACGTCGATTCTTTAATATTGGAAAGCAATTCGCGCTTTGTGGCCAAATCCCAGATCCAGGGCAAGCCGGTGCCAGCGAACAATCCGCCGAGAGAACCGGCGACGAGTAGCGTCATGAAATCGCCGCGCATTTCACCCAGAATTACGCCGACGACCACACCGACGGCGCTCGACCACAACACGCGTCGCGGGTACTTGGCGTAGCCCGCGAGGTACATCCCGCCAAGCGCGCCGACCGCCGCAGATTCGGTGGCGGTGGTAATGCCGAACAAGATCACGGCCAGCACCACGAATGTCAGCACACCGAGCGGCACCACCGATGCTTCAAGCATCTTGAGGATGACCAAACTCTCGCCATCCATGCGCCAGTAATAAACGAAGAGCACGAGCAAACTTAGTCCCGCGATCGTCCAGAACCAAGCGTAAAAGTCTTCCGGTATCTTGCCGCGGTTTTCATCGTTTTCGCGAACGAGGCCCACGCCCAACTCCTGCATGGTTTCTTTGTCCGACGAAGCGTTCGTCTCCGAACTCTCGCCCACACCAAGCGGCTGCGGTGTTTCCGACGCCGGCGGTTCCGCCAACGCGTTGGGATCTTTCGCGGTTTCGGACAAGGCCGGCGCGACAACCGCTGGCGCCTGTTGCACGGGCGGTGGCGCTGCGTTGTAAATCACGACGTACCACCACACCGTGCCGAAAAAGACGATGTTCAGCAGCAACGGAATAAACGCCGCCATTAAATTTTTCATCACCATGCCGTAACCGACGTTGCTGCCGTCGGCCATGCGGAAATTCCGCAACAACGCGGGCCGCACAGCGGCGGCGATCAAACCGCCGACGACTCGGGGAGATAAATTACGTTCGAATAGCCGTAACCACTCCGGCACATCGACTTTAAATTTGTCATCGGGCAACTTAGGCGCGATCTTCGGATTCCATAACGCCCAGCCGATGATGTAGATCAAATATAAAAAGGTAAGAAAGAATCCCGGCAACATCGCGGCGGCGTAAAGCTTCACGATCGATTGTCCCGCGACCGCGGCGTACACGATCAGCATGACCGAAGGCGGAATCAAAATTCCCAAGGTGCCGCCGGCGGTGATCACGCCGGATGCCAGACGCACGTCGTAGCCGGCGTTTAACATCGGCCGCATAGCGATGACGCCCATCAACACCACCACCGCGCCGACGATGCCCGAAGCGATACCCCAGAACGCGCATACTAATAATGTCGTCACCGCCAGCGACGCCGGCATGCGCCGGAACGCCAACTGCACGCTGAAGAACATTTTGTCCACCAACGCCGCGCGTTCGATGATGTAACCCATGAAAACGAACAACGGAATCGACAGCAGTGTGTCGTTATTCATCGCCCCGTAGGTGCGCTGCACCATGAGGTCGAAAATATGGTTGTCGTACCACGGTAGCGTCGGGTCCCAAAACGCTATGAAGCCGAAAAACATACCGAGCCCCATCATCGTGAAGGCAGTCGGAAACCCCATCATGATAGCGGCCACGATGAGCCCGAGCATCGTGAGTCCGAGAATCGGATCGCTCATTTACACGCCCCCTTTGTGCTGACCGGGTTCGTTTTTTTCCATTTGATGCACGCTGTCGATCGCCATTTTTTTATCGGCGTCGTTGACGAATTCACTGCGCGCGAGTTGTTCTTCGACCACGTCGATTTCCTGCACGTCCTTAAGCCGCGGCGGCCAGGTACCTGAACGCAGACATAAGACGCAGCGCACGATTTCCGACAACCCTTGGAGCATGATCAGCGCGCCGGCAAGCGGAATCATCGCTTTGAATTGATAAAGCGTCGGCCCTTCCGCCGTCACCGTCGAACGTTCGCCGATGCGCCAGGATTCCAAAGCGAAATCGTAACCAGCGTAGATGAGCGCGAGGATGCCGGGGATGAAAAACAGAAAGTACAACACCAAATCGAATGCCGCTTGTGTGCGCGGCTTCATATTGCCGTAGAGAAAATCGCCGCGTACGTGGCCGTCTTGCGCGAGCGTATAAGCGCCGCACAGCATGAAAAGCGTACCGTAGAGCATGGAATTGAGATCGAAAATCCAGGCGGTCGGTGCATTCAAGATATAGCGTTTGAACACTTCGACGCAGACGACCAACATCAAAACGCAGATAAGCCAAGAAAAAACTTTACCGGACCATGTGCTGATTCGGTCAACGGTGTGGAGTAATCGATGAACGTTCATCGTGGCGCCATGTTACAGAAATCGGGCGCCGTCCGCATTAGCGGACAGCGCCCGAGTTAACGGCTACGACTTCTTCGGTTCGGGTTTCTTTCCGAAGTAATGGTTGTACGCCATGCGTCGATTGACGTTGGTGTCGAGATCCCAACGTACCGCGCGTTCGGCGAATTGCTTCTGCGATTCCAGAATTTCCTTGAACAACGGGTTGTCGTTCAATTTCTTGGCGATGGCCGCGTCATAGGTCTCGAGCTGTCTCTGCAGCACCGCTTCGGGCGTCTTATAAAACTTCACGCCTTGCTTGGTTTGCATTTCCATGTAGTCCTTGGAATAGCGATCCACCGCCTTCCACGACATATCGGCCGACGCCGCTTCCACGGCGATAGCGATGATGGATTTCATGCTGGTGGATAAAGCGTCGTACTTAGTCTTGTTGAACATGATCTCGAACTGCTCGGCGTTCTGATGGTAGCTCTGCAGCATGCAGACTTTCGCAACGTCCGGGAATCCGAGTGTGCGATCGGAGCTGGCGTTGTTGAACTCGGCCGCGTCCAACAGTCCGCGATCCATCGCCGGTACGATTTCACCGCCCGGCAAAGCGTTAACCGCCGCGCCCATGCCCGTAAATACGTCGATCGAAATACCGACGGTGCGATATTTGAGACCTTTGAAATCGTCCGCTTTATTGATCGGCTTCTTGAACCAGCCCAACGGTTGCGTCGGCATCGGACCGTACGGAAACGAAACCACGTTGGCGCCGATGGATTGGTAAAGTTTTTCCAACAACTCTTTACCGCCACCGTACTTATGCCACGCGAGCAACATGTTCGCGTCCATACCGAATGCCGGTCCCGAACCCCAGAGTGCCAACGCGTTTTGCTTACCGTAATGATAAACCAAAACGCCGTGACCACCGTCGAGTGTGCCTTTCGATACCGCGTCGAGTAATCCGAAGGCCGGCACCACCGCGCCGGCGGGCAACACTTCGATTTTGAGTTCGCCACCGGTCATGTCGTTGACCTTCTTGGCGAAGTCGAGGGCATATTCGTGGAAGATGTCTTTCGCCGGCCAGGTACTTTGCCAACGCATGTTGATCGGACCCGCGGCCTTGACGATCGAAGGCAAACCGACCGCCGCCGCGCCACCGACCGAAGCCGCCGCACCCGCTAAGAATTTTCGGCGCGACACTTTTTTGGATGTTTGGCTGCGGATGGAATTGGATTTTTTAGATCGACCGCTCATCAGACCACCTCCTGGTTTGTTGGAATAACATGACACCTCCATTGTCGCTCTGTGATACGTCCTTAAAACTTGCAACAAATATTAGCCATGAACCGAGCACACGCTAGCGCACGTCACCTCGTCGGGCAAGCGAAAAACGCGACGAACAAGTCGCTCGCCCGAGATCGGCTTGCATCAGACCTTGCCTTTGCCAACCGTACGGAGCGCGTAAAACTGGAAGCCGTCGCCGCCGCGATGCTTGATGCGATACATCGCCTCGTCCGAGGCGCGCAACAGCGCTTCGCAATCGTCACCGTCGTCCGGATACACCGCGATACCGATGCTGCAAGTGACCTTCACACGAATGCTGTCGAGCACCACCGGCTCCTGTAGCTGAGAAGCGATGCGGCTCGCGATCACCGTCGAGTCGTCGCTTTCGTCGAGATTACCCAACATCACGACGAATTCGTCGCCGCCGAAACGGGCCGCTATGTCGACTTTACGGATGCAATGACGCAGCACATCGGCGACGTGCCGCAACAACTGATCGCCGACGCTGTGCCCATGCAGATCGTTCACGCTTTTGAATTTATCAACGTAGATGAACAACACCGCCAACGGTCGCTGGTAACGCTTGGCATACTCGATACCTTGCGTTAAGTGTTCGGCGAACAACAGACGATTGCACAAACAGGTTAATGAATCGTCGGTCGCCATCTGACGCATCGTCGCATTCGCGGCTTTCAACGCTTGTTGCGCGCGCCGCAAATCGGTGACGTCCTGCGCGTACACCAGCACGTACAACGCTTTACCCGATTCGCGGCACAACGAGTTGTCGTACGCTAAGACACGCCGACCGCCGCCGCGCGTGATAATCCGCATCATGCCGGAGTCGTGTCCACTAGAAACGCGAGAGATATAACGTGTAAAGCGACGCTGCGCCGCCGGACTCAAGAACGTACGAATGTTCTTGCCGACCAATTCCACGGCGGTATGCCCCATTAATTTGGCGGTCGCCGGATTGACGTACAACAAGTTGCCGTCCATATCGTGCGTACAAATGAGGCCGCGGCTTTCCGCGACCAATTGTCGATAACGCTCTTCGCTTTCGCGTAATTTGAGCGTCATGTCTTCGGCCATGGCCACGGCGCGCTCGCGCGTGTTGGACAACGACAACGTGATGCCGAACAACAGCAAGCTCAGTAACACGCCGCCCATCAACACCGCGGCGGGTTCATAAGACGGCTGCGCGGATTCGAAACTGGAACGACTATGGAAAACAAGTTTCCAGATGTGCCCGCGGGCGTCGATCGCTTGCACGCTCTGGAACGTCGCCGAGCGCCGGCGCTCGGGAAAAAGCATATTGGCATCCGTATCGTATAAGAGCGTCGCCGGTGTACTTTCGGCGCCGTCGTAGACCTGCAGTGAAATATCCGGGAATTCCTCGCCTAAGGTCCCTTGAATAAAGTCGATAGCGCGGAACGGGCTGTAGACGAAACCAAGCAGCTTCTCGCGTCGATTCCTCAACGTCGTCGGCGTACGTCCACCTCGGTACACTGGCACGAACATCATGAAACCGGCCTGCGCTTCGTGGCGGCTATCGTGCACCATGATTTTTCCCGAGAGCGCGGTCTGTCCGGTGTCGCGCGCCAATTCCATCGATTCGCGATGGACCGGCTCGGTAAACATGTCGTAGCCGAATGCGCGCCAATCCATCGGTTCGATAAAAACTACGGAATGATATTCATCGCGCGCTTGGCTAGGACGCACGTTGTACTCCGGAAAACCTTCGGCGCGCACCGTTCGGATATGCGCCGGCAATTCCGCAGTCGAGAGCCGCAACGAGAACCCCATTCCGTGGATTCCAGGAAAACGATTAATCAGATCTTGCGCTTCGACGTAATCGCGCCACATCTTGCGGCTGACGTTCTGCGAAGCGGAAAACAACGCCTGCCCACCGATCAATATTTGCTCGTGATCGTGGATGCGGTTGTCCAAGGCCGATGACATCTGCTCCACCATGCGAACGAAGCGGTGGCGCGCGCCTTCGGTGATGGAAACTTCAACGGTATGCCAACCCCATATCGTCAACGCCAATGAACTGCCGAGAACCAACCACGCCACCGCCGGCACGCGTTGCGCGGAGGACTTGCCGGCAAGACCGTCGTTAATGGTATTTCGATAAGTAAACTGAACCGCGCTTAGTACACCGATGCTCAGCACGATAAAGGTCACCGCGGAGTGAAGCGCCATTTGCGAAAAAGCGTTCCAACCAGCGCTGGCGGCGAGACCCGTTAGATGACCGAACAATACCGCGGTAGCGAGAACGACGACGCCGCACGTCGACGCCACTAACGTCAACAAGCGCCACCAATAATCCAGCGACGACCGCAGCAAATATAATGCGAGACCGATAAACATGAAGCACATGCCGGTATTCACACCGACTTGCACCGGCGATGAATCGAGATCGGGGAATTGCAAACCGAAAATACCGTCGATGCCACCACTGACACCGAAGAAGCGTTGTAAAATCGCCAAACCGCCAAATCCGAGAAGCCAAATGATGCATCCGGCGGCAAGACGGCGACGACGCGTAATAACACTCCACAAGCCGACACCGGCAACGACAAAACCCAACGCCACGCTCAAGCGCATCGGCGTCAAGTCCGGCATAATTTGTATCAGGACGGGTTTATCGGCATACCAACCGAAAATAACGGCGGCTCCGATCACCACCGAAAATAGCGCAGCGACCGTCGAGACGATATTTCTATACTTTGTCACGACTATCCAAGTTTTAGTGTGTACCCCACCTACCAAAGTATTGTCCCTGAAAAGCCCGTCGTAAAGCGAAGAAATGTGCCCTCAAAAGGGGGTGAAAGTGGCCGCTCTCCCGGTAAACGGCCGTGATCGTCCCAAAAACGGGTTTTTAAGTATGACCGAGCACCAGTTTATGCGGCGCACCGGCGGTTTCTTGGGCGAGCCGCGGAACCAAGTAACCGGGTAATCGGGCACTTAGCGCGGCATACAACCGGCGCGCCGACGATTCGTCGACGTCGAAATGTGCAGCGCCCTGCACCTTATCCAACATATGTAAGTAATAAGGTATAACGCCAGCATCGAACAACGCTTCGCTAAGCCGCGCGAGCGTGTCGGCGTCGTCATTCACCCCACGCAACAATACCGATTGGTTTAACAGCGTCGCGCCAGCGCCGCGCAACCGCACGACGGCCGCGCGCACCGCAGCGTCGATTTCGTTCGCGTGATTGATATGCAATACCACGACCGATGCGAACCGGCTGTTCCCCAAAAGTGCGACGAGCTCATCTGTGATACGGGCGGGAATCATTACCGGCGTCCGCGTATGGATACGCAATCGGCGCAGATGAGGAATTTTTTCCAGCGCGAAAATCAAATCCGCTAAGCGTCGATCCGACAGCGACAACGGATCGCCGCCGCTCAAAATCACCTCTTCGATCGTACAATCCGCGGCGATGTAGTCCAGCGCCGCGCGCCAATGATCGGCGGCGGGATTGGCCTCGGCATAGTTGAAGTGCCGGCGGAAGCAGTAACGGCAATGCACGGCGCAAGCGCCGGTTACCGTCAACAAGACTCGACCGGCATACTTATGAATAACGCCCGGCGCCGCCATGGCCGGCTGATCTCCAACCGCGTCAGCGAGATACCCCGGCGGAGACCGTGTTTCATCCAGCAGCGGCAACACCTGGCGCAATAAGGGATCGTTGGGATCGCGGGGGCGCATACGAGCGATATAGGCCGTCGGTACGCGCAGCGGAAACAGCTTCGCCGCCGCCCGCGCGCCCGGTAACCATTCGGCGCCCAGTTCAAGGACATTCAATAGTTCCGCAGGGTCGGTAACGGCGGCAGCCTGTTCGGTCTGCCAACTGGAAAGCTTCGGAATCGGTGCGGTTCCCGGTATCATAGCGCGCTCAATTTTACCCCGAGTCGGTTAAATCGCGCTCGGTCCACCGTTTCCTTCTCTGGAAGACGCGTGAAAGGTAAAGCCGTTAAATCTATTTCTTAAGGTAATAAGGTGTTTTATGGCTACTTACAGCACCAATGAATTTAAGGCCGGCGTCAAAGTCATGTTCGACAACGCCCCCGGAGTGATCGTCGAAAATGAAATGGTCAAACCCGGTAAAGGCCAAGCGTTCAATCGTGTAAAAATCCGCAACCTCAGAACCGGCCGCATCATCGAACGCACGTTCAAGTCCGGCGAAACGCTCGAAGCCGCCGACGTGCTCGATGTGGAAATGCAGTACCTCTACAACGATGGCGAGTTCTGGCACTTCATGCAGCCGGAAACGTTCGAACAAATGGCCGCCGATAAATCGGCGGTCGGCGACAACGCTAAGTGGCTCAAAGAACAAGACGTATGTTTGGTAACACTTTTCAACGGCGTGCCGCTCTCCATCGAACCGCCGAACACCGTGACCTTGAAAATCGTGCAAACCGATCCGGGCTTGCGCGGCGATACGTCCGGCGGTGGCGGTAAACCGGCGACGCTCGAAACCGGCGCGATCGTACGCGTGCCGTTGTTTATTCAGGAAGGGGAAGTTATCAAGGTCAACACGCGCACCGGCGAATACATCTCGCGCGCGTAAGTGTCGTCTTTATATTACGAAACGCCGAGGGCCGCTTAAGCGGCCCTCGTGTTTTATGCGTCGACGATTTTAGTTGGGTCGTTTCGGTTGGTGACTCGCTTCCTCGAAACTTCCCTCGAACTCTTCGATTTGTCTTTCCGCTTCGTCCTTGGCAATGCCGTACTTCTTCTGCAGTTTGCCCGCCAACTGATCGCGTTTGCCCGCGATCACGTCCAATTCTTCATCGGTCAAATCACCCCAACGTTCTTTCACTTTGCCCTTAAATTGTTTCCAATCGCCCTGAATGGTGTCCCAGTTCATCACTACCTCCTTAAGTATTTACCATGGATGCTTCTCTAGTGATGAGACTGATGGCTCGGAAGTTAGTTGCAGAGGGATTTCGATACAAACCAAAGAAGGTTTGGTGGAAGACCTGCCTATCGCTAACATAGCTAAATTGGTTAAATAGCCGACACTGAACTATATATCGAAGTAATACGTTGCATAGGATAGTTAGGAAGCAACATGCATAAGATTGTTTGGATTCGCCGCCTAGCACTCGTTATCGCGACGATCTCGGGAATATCCGCGGCGCACGCTGATTTGATTTTTAGCACGCAGCCGCGTGGCTCATTCGAAAAATACGGCGTGCCGTTCGAGCAAGTCGCCGCTTATCTTTCTAAAGCCATCGGCGTGAAAGTGGTGTATCAACATCCGCGCGATTGGATCAGCTACGGACAGGACCTGCGCCAAGACAAATTCGACATCGTGTTCGACGAAGCGCATTTCGTCGCTTGGCGTATGGCAAATAAAAAACACGTCTTGGTGGCGGCGGCGGTTCCGGAAGCGAGCGAACGGCATACCGTGATCGTTCGCGCCCACAACAACGACGTGCAACACATCGGACAACTAGCCGGCCGAACGGTGTGTGGAATGTCGCCGCCGAATTTCGCGACGCTGGCGTTGCTGAATCAATTTTCCAACCCTTTGCGAATTCCGTTGATCATTTCCGTGGACAGCTATGACGCAGCTTATCGCGGCGTGGTCGACGGAAAATGCGCTGCCGCCGTCTTAAGCGACGTGGCGCTGGAGCGATTGAATAAGGGCCGTGCCATGAAAAGTATTTTCACCGGCGAGCGTTTAATGCCGGGCGACGCGTTCACCGTCGGTCCGCGGGTGAGCGATGAAGTACGTGGAAAAATTTTAGAAGCGTTGCTCTCCGCTGACGCCAGCACAAGCATGAAAACGTTTATCGAACGCTACGCGTTTGGAAAATTACTCAACCTGCCAGTCGAAGAAGACTACAAAGGTCTCGAAACCCTGCTCAAAGCCGACTACGGATTCAGCCGACAAAAATAAACCCCACGACGCGAAACGTCGTGGGGTTTTGTTCGTCGTACCGCCGGTTAGCGCTTGCTTCCCGTGGTGTAAAGGAAATTCTCCATCGTGTGTTCCGCCAAGCTGTGCCAGCGATGAATGGTGCTGCGGAACTTACTCCATTGTTCGTAGATTTTCTTGAACGCCGGATTCTTCTTCGCTTCCTCGTCGTACAGTTCGAAGGCGATTTTTTGCGCCGCCACCATACTGTCGAGCGGATAGCGATGCAGCTTCACGCCCTTCGCCAATAATTGCAGCATCGCTTTCGGATTCTTCACGTCGTACTCGGCGACGGAAAGAAGATTCACTTCGGCGGCCGCGGACGCGAAGGCTTCTTGGTACAGCTTAGGCAGCTTCGCCCATTCCTTGGCGTTGACGTAGAAAACCAACTGCGTTTCTGGCTCCCACCAGCCTGGATAGTAGTAATGTTTGGCGACCTTATAAAAACCGAGTTTCTCATCGTCGTAGGGACCGACCCATTCCGCAGCGTCGATTGTGCCTTTCTCGAGCGCGGGATAAATGTCGGCGCCGGCGAGCGTCTGCGGCACCACACCAAGTTTCGCCATGATCTCCCCGCCGAAACCGGGGATACGCATTTTCAATCCCTTAAGATCGCTTAACGATTTAATCTCATTACGGAACCAGCCACCCATTTGCGTACCGGTATTGCCGCCGGGAAAGTTGATGACGCTATATTCCGCAAAGAATTCGCGCATCAGTTCCAAACCACCGCCGTAATACATCCAGGCATTCTGTTGACGAGCCGTCATGCCGAACGGCATCGCGCAATCGAAAGCGAACGCCTTGTTTTTGCCGATGAAATAGTAACTTGCCGAATGGCAACACTCGACGGTGCCTTCCTGTACCGCGTCGAGTACTTTCAAACCTGGAACGATTTCGCCCGCCGCCGCAACGCGGATTTCGAATTTTCCGTCAGTGAGTTTTTTGACGCGATCGGCCAGGATCTCGGAGCAGCCGTAAAGAATATCGAGGCTCTTGGGGAAGCTCGAGGCCAAGCGCCACTTCACCGCCGGCATATCGGCCGCAATCGCCGGCGCCGATATCGCACCGACCGCACTCGCCGCCAACCCGGCACCCGCTTTCTTTAGAAAAGACCGTCTCTTCACGCTAGCCATTTGCCCTCCTGCAAAATTGATAATCTCGCTACGCCAACTGGATCGAACATCGTCCTTACCTTATCTACCGACTAAAAAACTTGCGCAAGCATAGTACACTTTTTTCCCGCGAGATAGCCAAGGTCGTGCAGACGGCGCGCAAGGTCGATGGCTAAAATAACGCTGCCCCGTGACAAACATGGAATGGTTTACAAACGATCGCGATTCGCGACGCAGAAGAAAATGATGAAGACACTCCTAACGTTCGCTCGCGCTGTCGATCAATTAAATGAAATCTGCGGTCGTTGGTTTCGATGGTTGATTCTCGCCGTGGTATTGATCAGCGCCGGCAACGCCATCATCCGCAAAGCATTCCATGCCAGTTCCAACGGCTTTCTCGAAATTCAGTGGTATTTATTCGGCGCGATCGTGCTGCTCTGCGCCGGCTATACGTTGAAAAAAAACGAACACGTTCGCATCGACGTCATCGTCGGCAGACTCGCGCGCCGCACGCAAGCCTGGATCGACATCGGCGGCGCTTTATTGTTTTTATTGCCACTATGCGTGCTCGTCGCACACGATTCCTGGCCACAATTCATCAAAGCCTGGACGATTCATGAAGTCTCGCCCGATGCGGGCGGGCTCGTTCGCTGGCCGGTGCGACTGTTAATCCCGCTTGGATTTCTTTTGCTCGGTTTGCAGGGCGTGGCCATAATCATAAAAAACGCCGCTTTTCTCTTAGGAAAAATTCCGTTCCCGTACGAGGACAAAACCCGTACCGGCGAAGAAGAAATGGTGCGCGGTCTTAAACGGGAGAAACAATGAGTCATGAGCTGATGGCGCCGTTGATGTTCGGCGCGCTGGTGATTCTGCTGTTGCTCGGCTATCCCGTCGCCTTCTCGCTCGCCGCCAACGGTTTGTTATTCGGTTGGATCGGCATCGAGATGGGTTTGCTGAAACCCGAATTGTTGCAAGCGATTCCAGAACGCATCTTTGGCATCATCAACAACGACACTCTGCTCGCGATTCCGTTTTTTACTTTTATGGGTCTCATTCTCGAACGCAGCGGCATGGCCGAGGATTTACTCGACACCGTCGGCGAGTTGTTTGGTCCAGTCCGCGGTGGGCTGACGTACGCCGTGATCATCGTCGGCGCGATGTTGGCGGCGACCACGGGCGTGGTCGCCGCGTCGGTCATTTCGATGGGCTTAATCTCGCTGCCGATCATGATGCGTTACGGCTATGACAACCGTCTCTCCGCCGGCGTCATCGCCGCCTCCGGTACCTTGGCGCAAATCATTCCGCCGTCGCTAGTGCTGATCGTGCTAGCGGATCAAATGGGCATCTCCATCGGCGATATGTATCGCGGCGCGTTCGTTCCCGGATTCGTTTTAACCGGTTTGTACGCCGTCTTCGTTTTCGTTGTGAGTATGCTGGCGCCGAAAGCTTGCCCCGCGTTACCGCCGACCACACGCCGCATCCGCGAGCGCAGCGGTCACAACGGCCTCGCCTCCCTCTTCGCGTTGCTCGTCGTGTCCATCATGGCCGGCATCCTCTTCACCGAAGGCTATTACACGGCGGAATCGCCGATGGACGAAGTCATCGTCATCTCATCGCTGGTCGGCATCGGCTTCGCCTGGTCGCTCGCCGCGATCAATCGTCTGTTCAAAATCGATCGGCACTTTGGTTTCGGCCTCTTCAGCCGCCTCACGGAAAAAGTCGTGTTCGTCATGATCCCACCGATGGCGCTGATTTTTTTAGTGCTCGGCACTATCTTCCTCGGCATCGCCACGCCGACCGAGGGCGGTGCCATGGGCGCAGTCGGCGCGATAGCGCTCGCGCTGCTGAAGCGACGGCTGAACTGGAAACTCACCACGCAAGCGATGGACTCCACCGCCAAGCTAACGACATTCGTGGTGTTCATCTTGATCGGCGCGCGCGTTTTCAGTCTCACGTTCTACGCCGTCGACGGCGATCGCTGGGTCGAACATTTGTTATCCAACCTACCGGGCGGTCAGTTGGGATTTCTAATCGTGGTCAATCTGATGATTTTCGTGATCGCGTTCTTTCTCGACTTCTTCGAAATCGCTTTCATCATGATCCCATTACTGACACCGGTGGCGCAGAAACTCGGCATCGATTTGGTATGGTTCGGCGTCATGCTCGGCGTGAACATGCAAACCTCGTTCATGCATCCGCCGTTCGGATTCGCTTTATTCTTCTTGCGCAGCGTCGCACCAGCAGCGATCAAGACCACGCAGATCTACGCCGGCGCGATTCCCTTCGTCGCGATCCAACTTGTCATGGTCGCTCTTATCGTGGCCTTTCCAGGGCTGGTCACTCACTTCGCCCATGAGAGCGCGAAAGAGGTCGTACCCGCGGAGATCCCGCTCGAACAAATGCCGATTCCACAATATGAACCGGAGCTGAATTTCGACGAACCGAAAAGAAAATAACGGTTTGCGAGCTATTATTTTAGGTAAGTAACGCTGTCCCC
>JAHFQD010000193.1 GCA_023266455.1 Candidatus Muproteobacteria bacterium | reverse complement strand
AATAAAGCGCGTTAGTTTGTTCCGGATGCAAAGTTGCGTGTAATGACGCCACGCCCGGCATGGCGATCGGCGTTGGCGGCAAACCGTAACGCGTGTAGGTGTTGTACGGCGTATCGGTTAGCAAATCGCGCTTATGGATACGGCCGTCGTATTTTTCACCCAAGCCGTAAACCACCGTGGGATCGGTCTGCAAACGAATCCGCTTATTGAGTCGATTAATAAATACGCCCGCCACAAGCCCACGTTCTTCTGAACGTCCGGTTTCTTTCTCCACGATCGATGCAAGTATCAAGGCCTCATCCGCAGTAGCAAACGGAACGTTGGTGTCGCGGCTTTCCCATTCTTGACGTAACCGCGCCTGCATCTTGGCATACGCGCGTTGCAAAATGGAAAGATCGTTGCTGCCAGCAGTATAAAAATAAGTATCGGGAAAGAATCGTCCTTCCGGGTGTACCCCCGGCGCACCCATTCGTTGCATGATTTCCGCCTTCGACAATCCCGCCAGCGTTTGTGCGAGGCGGGGCGCACTCTCGAGTTCCTCGCGCACTTGTTGAAACGTCCAGCCCTCAAGTAAACGCACGGGATATTCCACGACATGGCCGGCGGCGACCTGCGTCAAGATCGCTCGCGCGCTCATGCCATCGCGAAATTGATATTCGCCGGCTTTGAAATCGCGTTTCGGTACAACAATGTAGCCGAGCATAACGAACGACACCGATTCGGGAATAACGCGACGGCGCGAAAATTCGTTAGCGAGCGCACGCAGACCCGTGCCTGGTTTAACCAAATAAATTTCTGAGCCCGGATTCAATGGCCGATTCCAAGCCCACGCCAAATAACCCGCGGCCAATGTCGCAATCACGACGATTACACCAACGAACTTAAACGCGATCGAAGCAGTGCGTTTCACCAACAGCCTCCTGTACCGCGCGCGTCACGGAACCGATTACATAGTGTTTGTCTTGCAGCTGCCGCACCGGCCATACGCCGATAAGGCTATTCGTTAAAAATATTTCCTGGGCGCTACGCACATCGACGAGCGATAACGGAACCACCTCGCAGGAAACGCCGAGGCGAACCGCGGCCTCCATAACCTCGCCACGCATGACACCCTCTACGCCGGCGCTCGCGAGATCGGGCGTCATCAGTTTTCCATCGGTGACTATGAAAACGTTGCTCATCGTTCCTTCGATCACGTTACCCGATTCATCCCGCATCAGCCCTTCGGCGTACGGCGCATCCCATTCGGCGCGCGCCAGAACCTGCTCCAAACGATTCAAATGTTTGATCCCCGCCAACCGACGCGAGTTCGCCAATGAAATCTGGCACAACTGAACTGCCACGCCTTCGCGCGCCGCCTGCGGCGGATAATCGGGCCAAGGAAAAAGATACTGCACTCGCGTGGGCGCCGCGATACCGTGCGACGCATAACCACGACCGCCGACACCACGCGTCACGACGATTTTCAAAACGCCACGCGTCACGCCCTCGCATAACTGGCGCGCTTCAGATTGCAAAAGCTGATTTGATAACGACGGAATGGCAAGACGTTCCAAGCCGCGAGCGAGTCGCGCGAGGTGTCGTTCCCACAATAAGGGTTTGCCGCGATAGACCGCGATGGTCTCGAACACGCCATCGCCGTATTGAAATCCGCGATCAAGCGCGCTGATCGATTCAGCCGGTACGCCGTCGATCAATATTTTATTTTGCGCTTTCACGTCCGCCTCCGCCAAGAAGCGTCGCGCTCGTCGCGCTTAGGCTACGCGCCGAAACACGAGCGTACCGTTGGTGCCGCCGAAACCGAAAGAATTTGAAATCGCGACGTCCAACCGCGCGTTACGCGCAGTGTTCGGTACGTAGTCGAGATCGCATTCCGGATCCGGCGTTGTGAGATTGATCGTTGGCGGAATCACACCATGGTGAATCGCCAACACGGTGTAGATCGCTTCGACGCCGCCGGCCGCGCCTAAGAGATGGCCAGTCATGGACTTGGTCGAACTCACCGCTACTTTCTTAGCGTGCGCGCCAAAGGCGGCTTTCACCGCAAGCGTTTCGGCACGATCGCCTAAATGCGTCGATGTGCCGTGCGCATTGATGTATTGCACCTGCTCGGCGCTAACGCCGGCATTGCGCAACGCGTTACGCATGCAGCGTCCAGCGCCACTGCCATCTTCCGGCGGGCTGGTCATGTGATAAGCGTCGGCGCTCATGCCGAAGCCGACTAATTCCGCGTAAATTTTCGCGCCGCGTTTCTTTGCGTGCTCATATTCTTCGAGCACCACGATACCCGCGCCTTCGCCCAACACGAAACCGTCGCGATCTTTGTCCCAAGGACGGCTGGCGATTTCTGGCGCGTCGTTACGTGTCGACAACGCCTTAGCGTTACCGAATCCGGCCACGGACGACGGCGTAATCGCCGCTTCCGCACCACCGGCAACCATGACGTCGACATCGCCGTATTCGATTAGCCGCCCCGCATCGCCAATGGAATGGGTCGCGGTGGTGCAAGCGGTGACGGTCGCGAGGTTCGGCCCTTTGAGGCCGTACATGATGGAAAGATTGCCCGAGATCATATTAATAATGCTCATCGGTACGTAGAACGGCGACACACGCCGCGGACCGCGATCGACGACTAAGCGCGCGGTCTCCTCGATCGTGCCGACGCCGCCGATACCGGAACCGATATGCACGCCGATACGCTCGGCGTTTTGTTCAGTAACGGTTAAACCAGAATCTTTAAACGCTTCGATGGACGCGGCCATACCGAGCTGGATAAAGCGGTCCATGCGACGCGCTTCCTTCTCGGTCATACCGTGTTGTGTTGGATCGAAATTTTTTACTTCGCCGGCGATCATCGACGCGTAACCCGTCGGATCAAACTGCGTAATGCGGCCGATACCGCCGCGACCGGAAGTGATGGATTGCCAATTCGGCTGAACACCGATGCCGAGCGGGGATAATATCCCGAGGCCGGTGACGACAACGCGCCTCTTACTCACGCTTGGTGCCCTCGTTCGGACGGTGCGAAGACCCGTGCTCCACAAAGCCAAAGGCCGTCGCCACGACGTGGCAGACGGCCCTCGACGGAGGACGAATCAATTCAGGTGGGAGTTGATGTAATCGATCGCCTGCTGAACAGTGGTGATCTTCTCGGCTTCTTCGTCGGGAATCTCACAATCAAATTCCTCTTCGAGCGCCATCACCAACTCTACTGTGTCCAGCGAGTCTGCACCCAGATCGTCAACGAAGGAAGCGCTCGGGGTAACCTGACTCTCGTTTACACCCAGTTGCTCCACCACGATTTTCTTGACGCGTTCATCAACACTACTCATGGGTATCTCGTCTCCAGAATTTTTTGAATAGCCAGCCACTAGCGGCGGCATAGTTAACACGATTTACGGACAACCGTCCAGCCAACTGCCACCAAATTTAATTCATGTACATGCCCCCATTGACGTGGAGGGTAGTACCTGTGATATAGCCGGCGCCCGGGCCTGCCAAAAAAACCACTGCCTGCGCGATATCTTCCGGATTGCCCAATCGACCGAGCGGAATTTGACCCAGCAACGCTTCGCGTTGCGCCGGCGACAACGCGCGCGTCATATCGGTTTCAATAAACCCCGGCGCCACCGCATTGACCGTAATGTGGCGTGAACCGATCTCGCGCGCAAGCGATTTGGTGAATCCAATAATACCCGCTTTCGCCGCGGCGTAGTTCGCTTGGCCAGGATTGCCGGCGACGCCAACAACGGAGGTGATGCTGATGATGCGACCTTTGCGCGCCTTCATCATCGGACGCAAGCATGCTTTCGACAAACGATAAACCGATTTCAAATTCGTATCTAAAATCGTATCCCATTCGTCTTCCGACATACGCAGCAACAAATTGTCGCGCGTGACGCCGGCGTTGTTAACGAGAATCGTCGGTGTGCCGCAGCCGCCTTCCATACTCTTCAACACTTCCTCGATCGACGTCGGATTATTTACGTCGAGCACTTTACCTTCCCCCTTCACACCCGCCGCTTGCAGCGTGTTAGTAATTGCTTCCGCGCCGACCTGCGACGTCGCCGTGCCGACAATATAAGCGCCTTCGCGCCCCAAGGTCAGCGCGATCGCCTGCCCGATACCGCGCGAGGCGCCCGTCACTAACGCTACTTCATTATTCAATTGCATTCGATTTTCTCCTGCGACGTCGTCACCCATTGCAACGAATCGCGTAGCGACGCCGGGTCGTATACCGCGCGCGTCTGCGCCTTGTCGGTGATGCGCTTGCTAAGACCGGCAAGTACTTTACCAGGCCCGCACTCGACGATGCGCGTCGCACCGTCGCCGGCTATCTTCTGCACCGTCTCGACCCAGCGCACCGGCGATTCGATTTGTCGCGCCAACATCTCGCGGATCGCGGCGGGAT